>NZ_JBSFLV010000099.1:0-36100 GCF_053599215.1 Streptomyces sp. NPDC001002
CTCTGATCGACGCGATGACCCTTCAGGAGAAGACCGCCCAGCTGTACGGAGTGTGGGTGGGCCTCGGCCGACGCCTTGTGCGTCCGGGCGGCTCAGCCCGTCGCGTCCACCAGTGCCAGTTCGTGCAGCCGCTCCGGCGGGCCGGGGCGGGCGTAGTACCAGCCCTGGGCGGTGTCGCAGCCCAGTATGCGGAGCTGTTCGGCCTGGGCGCCCGTCTCCACGCCCTCGACCGTGACGGCCAGGTCCAGGCTGTGGGCGAGGGCGACGATGCCTTCGACGATCTTGAGGTCGACGGGGTCGGCCGGGAACTGCTGCATGCTCTGGGTGAAGGAGCGGTCCAGCTTGAGGATGCTCACCGGCAGCCGGCGGAGGTTGGCGAGGTTGGAGTAGCCGGTGCCGAAGTCGTCGAGGGCGATGTCGACGCCCATCTCGGCGAGCCTGCGCAGTGGTTTGAGGAGGTCGTCGTCGGCGCCGATGAGCGCGGACTCGGTGACCTCCAGACAGAGGGCGTCCGGCTGGACGCCGGCGCGCTCCAGGATGTCGACGGTGTCCTGGACCAGGCCGGGGTGGGTGAGCTGGCAGGGCGAGAGGTTGACGTTGATCCGCATCGGGCCCGAGTCGTCGTACCGCTCGCGCCACTCGCGCGCCTGACGGACGGACTGTTCGAGGACCCAGCGGCCCAACGGGACGATGAGGCCGGTGTGTTCGGCGAGCGGGATGAAGCGGTCCGGGCCGAGGACACCGTGCTGCGGATGCAGCCAGCGCACCAGGGCCTCGGCACCGCGGACACTGCCGTCGCCGAGGTGGACCAGGGGCTGGTACTCGATGAAGAACTCGCCGCGCTCCAGGGCGATGGGCAGCGCCGTGGTGAGCCCGTGCCGGGTGATGGCGCGGGCGTCGGCCTCCTCGTCGGCGAGCTCGTAGCGGTTGCCGCCCGCGGACTTGGCCCGGTACATCGTGATGTCGGCGCTGCGCAGCACCTCGGCGGGGGTGCGCTCGCCCGCCGGACCCTCGACGATGCCGATGCTGCCGCGCACCAGAAGTTCCCTGCCGTCCACGCTGATCGGCGTGACCAGGGCGTTCATGATCCGCTCGGCGAGCTCGTCGACCTCGCGCTCGGTGCCGGTCCCGGTGGTCAGGGCCACGAACTCGTCGCCGCCGAGCCGGGCGACCATCTCGCCGGGCGCGGTCGCGCACGCCTGGAGCCGGTCGGCGACCTCGACGAGCAGCCGGTCGCCGGCCGCGTGGCCGAGGCTGTCGTTGATGGCCTTGAAGCCGTCCAGGTCGAGGTAGCACAGACCGAAGCGCTGGCCCGTCCCGGCGCCCAGCGCCTTCTCAAGACGCTCGAAGAAGAAGGTGCGGTTGGGCAGGCCGGTGAGCGCGTCGTGGGTGGCCTCGTAGCGCAGCCGGAGGTTGAGCAGCCGGCGCTCGGTGGTGTCCTCCATGAGGGCGAGCTGGTACTGCGGGGTGCCGTCCGCGTCACGCAGCAGGGAGACCGTCAGATTGGTCCACAGGGCCGTCCCGTCGGGCCGGGAGAAGGCCTTCTCCACGTGGTAGTGCTCGCGCTCGCCGCGGACCAGCTCGTCGTAGAGCGTCCAGGTCTGGGGCGCGTCCTCGGGGTGGGTCCACTCCTGGACCCGGCGGCCGCGGAGCGTCTGCTCGGTGAGGCCGAACATGCGCAGCAGGGCGCCGTTGACCTGCAGGATGTTGCCTTCGAGGTCGGCGATGCCGATTCCTATGGCCGCGCCCTCGAAGACGGCTCGGAAGCGGGCCTCGCTCGCGTGCAGCGCCTGGGCGACCACGCCCTGCGCCTTGAGCGCCGCCGCCGAGATCGCCTCCTGCTCGGCCAGGGTGCGCTCGCGCAGCGCCTGGGCGTACCCGGCGGCCATCGCGTGCTGCAGGCGTGCCGCGCGGGCCCGCAGGTCCTCCTGGTCGCCGTCCTCGCCGCAGTAGAGCACCAGATAGGCGTGCACACAGTCCAGCGAGCGGCTGAGCGCCTCGGGGTCGGTGCAGTGCGCGGCGACGAGGGCGGCGCCGACCGCTCTGCCCTCGTCCGCGTCGAGCGTCCTGGTGTGCAGGGCCTGGCTCAACCGCCGGGCCAGCGGCAGGAGTTGCTCCTCGAACTCCGGCCGGGTCAGCGACGTCGAGGTCACCGGGAACACCGCCCGGCTCCAGATCGTCGCGAACCGGCGCAGTCTGTCCTCCGGCCCGTCCGGCTCCGCGCTCACGCCGTGCGCCCCACGCCGGCGAACCCGGAGAACGCGTAGGGATCCTCGTCCTCCAGTGCCGTCTCCGGCCGCCAGTGCGGCATCGGCACCAGTCCCGGTTCCACCATGTCGTACCCCTCGAAGAACCGCGCGATCTCGTCGCGCGAGCGCATGATCAGCGGGTTGCGAATGTCCTTGTATACGTCCACCGTGCCCGCGGCCCGCTCCGGGGGGAGCGGGATTCCCTCGTACGAGGCATGGGTGAGGATCAGCAGGCTGCCGGGCGCGAGCGCGTCGCGCAGCTGGGCCACCGCTTCGTACGGGCCGTCCTCGTCCTCCACGAAGTGCAGTATGGCAACGAGGAGCAGGGCCACCGGCCGGTTCACGTCGATCAGCCGCTGTACCTCGGCACTTGCGAGGATCTCCTGGGGCTTGCGGAGGTCGGCGGCGACGACGTCCGCGTCCTCGTTGCCGGCCAGCACCGCCTGGCTGTGCGCGACGGCCACCGGGTCGTGGTCGACGTAGACGACGTGTGCGCCGGGCCGGGCCGACTGGGCGACCTCGTGGACGTTGCCGAAGGTCGGGATGCCGGAGCCGATGTCGAGGAACTGGGTGATGCCCTCGTCGACGGCGAACCGCACCGCGCGGCGCATGAACGCCCGGTTGGCCTGCATGATCTTGGGCAGTCCCGGCATGAAGTCCATGGCCTTGCGGGCCGCTTCCCGGTCGACCTCGAAATTGTGCGAACCGCCGAGGTAGTAGTCGTAGATGCGCGAAACGCTGGGCACCGAGATGTCGATGCTCCGAGGGGCCCAGGCGGGACGCTCCATCTATCTCTCCAAGGGCTAGGCGATCCGGTGTTCGAGCTGAGGCTACTGATCGCCTGCCAACGGGGCGAGCCCAAACGGAAATTGACCGTCCGTTCCCGGTCACTGCCTGCGGCACATGCCGTAATCGCCCGATCAAAAAGGGCAACTCGACGCCCTCCGAAAAGCCAGACATGCCCGCCGGAACGCAAAAGCGGTCCGCCCCCTCCGTGCGGTGCGGAGGGGGCGGACCATTCGATCGAGCGCTGTCCGGTGCGATCAGCCCTGGGGAGGTGATCCCTACTTCTTCGGTGCGCCGATCGGCTTTCCGTCGGGCGCCATGACGTACCAAGTACCGCCGACGCCCTGACCGTTGGTGTCACCGGGAGCCTCGTCACCGGCGAAGGTGTACGACGGCCAGCAGTCGATGGTCATCTGCTTGATGCCGTCGGGCCGGGTGATGGCCATGAGGCCGCTCTTCTTGAGGCCCTTGGTGTCGTTCGCCTCGACCGGGGCGACGACCGGCCACTTGTCCAGGCAGGCGCCCGTGCAGTTGGAGATCGGGTCGGGCCAGGCCACGTCCTTCAGGAAGCGGTAGACCGTGTGACCGTTCTTGTCGACGACGATGTCACCGAGCTTGGGGTCCTTGCGGACGGAGAGTCCGGGCAGGCTCGCGAGAGTCGCCTTCTTGCCGTCGGGGGCCAGCGCGAACCACTTCTTGCCCACGCCCTGACCGGTGATGTCACCGGCCTTGGTGTCCTTGGCGTAGCGGTACGCCGGCCAGCCGCCGATGGTCAGCTGCTTGGTGCCGTCGGTCCGGGTGACCTCGCCGAGCAGGGCCTTGTCGATACCGGCGCCGGCCGTGGCATCGTCCGCGGGCACCGGCGGCCAGGCGGTGGCACAGTCGCCGTCGCAGCTCGACTTGGGCGGCTCGGCGGTGTCGTCGTCGAATCGGTAGAGGGTCAGGCCCGCGCCGTCGGTGAGGACCTTGCCGAGCTCCGCGTCCTCGGCGACGGCGAGCTTGCCCGCGGGGGTCGTCTGGGTGCCCAGATTCTGGCCGTCGGCACCGTATCCATTGCTGGGGCTGGCGCTCGTACCGGCCGCCGGAACGCTTCCGTAGTCGCCCGCGGCCGCCGTGGCGCCCACGTTCTGGCTGCCCACCGCCGACGTTCCGCTTTCCTGACCGCACGCCGTCGTCAGCGCCAGTACAGCCGCAGCGCTTGCCACGAGTGAGGCGCTCCGCCAGGAGGTCTTCATCTTCAACTCCCCATAATCCCAAGGCTTATTGCAGCGCCCTGCTGCGCCGCCGCACGGCACTGAGTACGCATGGGGCCTGCGGTTGTGTTCAACCGCCCCGCAGATTTCTTTCCGGAACCTGTGACACAGGCGCACCGACCTGTGCGACTCGTCCTGTTTCTCGCGCATACGTGCGCATTGACGGAGACGTGAGCGAGTCCTGATCAAACCCCCGGACCCACTACTTCCCCCGTTCGGGCCAATCCTTCTGCGCCATCGCGTGCGCGGGCCCGCGAGGGCTCATGATCTCCGTCGTGCATCGACCCGAACCGACCCGAATCGGCCTCACCGCCCGGCTGTTGGCCCCGGTGACGCTGGCCTGGCTGCTGATGGGGGCACCGGCGGGCATGGCGGTGGCCGACGCGTGCGCGTACGCCTCGACCGGCCCGGACGGCACAGAGGCGGTGGCGGTCGCCGGAAGCCTCGACTGGCCGACCCCTCCGGGCTGCCCCAAGCCCCCGCCGCCTCCGCCGTGTCCCGAACCCACGCCGAGCCCGACGCCCAGCCCGCCACCGAAACCGCCGCCGCCCAAGCCGAAGCCCACACCGACGCCGACGCCGAAGCCGCCGCCCCCGAAACCGAAACCCACCCCAAAGCCGACGCCCACACCACCACCCCCGGCTCCGCCCCAGCCACCCGCCGCCCGGCCGGCCCCGCGCCCGCCGGCCCCGACTCCCCCGCCCCCTCCCGAGCCCACGCCCACCCCGCCGCCGAAGCCCTCGGCCAAGCCCGCCCCCGGCCCGAGCGCCAGTCCGGTGAGCTACCCGAAATACCGTGCGCCGGCCCCCAAGCGGCCGACCCACGACAGTCCGTCCCCGCTCACTTTCGTTCTGCTGATCACGACTCCCGCCGTGATCGCCGTCGCCGCGCTGCGGCCGCGCTGATTCCTGGAGGCACCTCTTGCCGGAATGGCTTGTTCTCACTCTCGCGATGCTGGCCGCGTGCGTCGTGGTGGTCATCATCACCTTTCTGCGGCACCGCACGGCGTCCGAAGACGAGGACATCAGTGAGACCCCCGACGTCATCGAGTACATGACGATGTGGATCGGCGTGGTGTACGCCATCGTCCTGGGCCTGGCCATCGCCGGGGTGTGGGAGGCCCGCAGCGCCGCCCAGGACCACGTGCAGGCCGAGGCCGTCGCGCTGCACGAGATCTCGGAACGGGTCCGGGTCTATCCGCCCGACGTCCGTGACCGCATTCGGGACGACGTCAACGCTTATGTCGGACAGGTCGTCAACAACGAGTGGAAGTCGATGGCCGACCACGGCGAGGTCACCCGGAAGGGCACCGACCTCCTGGAGCGGATCCGCGTGGACGTCACCGACTACCAGCCGACGACGGACTTCCAGGCGCAGGCCTACCAGCCGCTGATCGACCAGGTGATGGCAGCCGACCAGGCCCGCAACGCACGGGCGGACGCCATGGGGGCGACCATGCCGGGCGTGGTGTGGTTCGGACTGCTGACCGGAGCCGTCGTCACCATCGGAATGGTCTTCGCCCTGCAGATCCGGCGCACCGCACGGGAACTGATCCTGGCCGGGCTGTTCTCCGCCCTGATCGCCTTCCTTCTGTTCCTCATCTGGGACTTCGACTCGCCCTACAGCCGGGGCATCACGGCGTCGGCGGAACCCTTCCTGCGGCTCTTCCCTCATGTCGGGGGCTGACGGCCCTTCAAACGCCGTTCCCCTGAGCGGCCCACACGGTTGCCCCATTCGCACGACTGCGATCGCGCACACGTACACATGTTCCTAGCGTTTCGATCATCGAGGTGCATTTCCGGCGCAAGCGGAACAGGTCCGCTGCTGCTCCTCGGGGACCGGAGGAACCACCATGCGCGCGATACGCGTCGCTTCGGCCGCACTGCTGGGCATCAGCGCCCTCGCTCTTTCCGCACCGGCCGCCGTCGCGAGCGGCGAGGGCAACATCACGCCGTTCGGCTTCAGCGTCCTGCCCTCGACCATCGCGGCGGGCGGTCAGGTCACGCTCCAGCTGAACCGTGACGGCGGCTGCCGAGGCACGGCGACGGTCACGTCGGCGGTCTTCGACACGGTGCGGATCCGCCCCGGGCAGTCGTCGGCGACGGCGATGGTCGACTGGGACGCCAAGCCGGGCGCGCTCTACCAGGTGACGTTCGCGTGTGACGGCGCGAGCGGCTCGACGGATCTGACCATCGCCGGCGGACGCCCGGTCAACCCCACACCGGTGCCGCTCAATCCCTACCGGGGCGTACACGCCGGTGAGGGCGGCAGCATCGCCGGGTTCGACGTCAAGGAGCTCGGCATGGGTGCCGCGCTCATCGTCGGCTCGGTCGGGGCGGCGTACCACTTCTCGCGCCGCCGCACCGGAGAGGACGGCGGCTGACCCGGGCACCTCACCCGCACAGGCCTTCGCCCCGGATCCTGACAAGGGATCCGGGGCGAAGGCCTGTTGTGCGTGCGATCCGCCCTCCGAAGGGGGTGAGGTCAGATGCGCTTCTCCGACCGCCTGCGCATCCAGAACAGTCCGCTGCCGACGACGGCCGCGGCCACGAGACCGCCGCCGATCGCCATGTCGGTCGGCGTCGCCCCGCTGGTGCTGCTGCCGCCGAGACCACCGCGGACACCGCCGATGACGGTGAAGGCGGCCGGGTTGACCACGGACCCGTTGGCGCAGGTGACCGTGATGCTGTGCGAGCCCGTGCGCACATTGCGGTTGACCGTGGCGGTGCCCCGCATCAGGCTGCTGGTGCCCGAGAGCGTGGTCGCCGGGAACGCGTCCGAGGTCGCGGTGGCAGGTCCGGTGCAGTTGTCGACGGTGAGGGTCAGCTGCCCGCCCCGGGCGATGACACTGGGCAACGCGACGATGTTGCTGGGACTGAGGTTCATTCCGTCGCGCGCGACGGCCGCCGGGGCGACGAGTCCGACTGCGGCGACCGCGACGGCCGAGGCCGCCAGGGCACGAGTGGTACGCATGTGATCCTCCGCGGAAGACGCCCCGGGACTTGTTCCCCGGTGGATCGGCGAGAAAGCGCCTCCCAGACTGACCCTCAGTTGCCTTGCGCGAAGCCGCATTTCGGCACTGGTCCGTCCTGGTGAGAAGACACGCCGAGGGATAACCGCACAATCGGATATCACCGCAGGTCACGGACCGTCAGAAAATTCCTGCGCACGGCAACTCGGATGGCGCACCAAAGGAGTACGGCAAGAGGACGGCGGGAGGAAGCGGGGAGGACGGCCACCCGTTCGCTTCTCCCCCGTCGCCGGTTTCGCGCGCGGGACTTAGCGTTCTCGTATGCGCGAATGACGTGGCGACGGCCGCGTCGAGAGGGGAAATCGAATGTCTGCGTTCGAGCTGGCCGACGAGGAGGAGCCGCAGCCGAAGAAGCGTGCTCCTTGGGGCGTGATAGCGCTTGTTCTGCTGACCGGCCTCGCGCTCATTCGGAATGGTTCAGGAGAGTTCGACGTGGGTCCGCCGCAGCCGGCCTCGGCGGCCGCGGCCGACAGCCATGTGCCCGGGACCTTCGCCAAGGCCCAGCCGCTGGCGTTCTCGATGCCCGACCGGGTGCGGATTCCGTCGATCCGGGTCGACGCACCCGTCATGGCGGTCGGCCTGGACTCGGACGGCTGGGTCGGGGCGCCACCACCGGAGGACCCCAATCTGGCGGGCTGGTTCACGGGAGCGGTGTCACCCGGCGAAAAGGGCACGGCCGTCGTGGTCGGCCATGTCGACAACAAACAGGGCCCCGCCGTTTTCTACGGACTCGGAGCCCTCAAGAAAGGAAATCGAGTAGAGGTCGCGCGCAAGGACGGAAAGACGGCCGTTTTCGAGATCTACGGCATCGAGGTCTTCGCGAAGAACGACTTCCCCGGCGACCGTGTCTACGGTTCCAAGGGAACCCCCGAATTGCGGGTCATCACCTGCGGGGGCGGTTTCTCCAAGCAGCACGGATACGACGGGAACGTGGTCGTGTTCGCCCGCCTGGTCGAGGTCCGCTGAGCGTTCCCCGACCGGGCGGGCGGAATTCGGTCTACGCGGTTCGCCGTCTCGGCACGCTCATGTGATAGCCGGAATCCAGGAGTTGCGGCAGATAGTCGCGCAGGGCCCGGACACTCTGGGAGCGGTCGCCCCCGGCGTCGTGCGAGAGCACCACGACGCCGGGGGCGGCGCCGCCCTCGACCCGGTGGACGATGGTGCGGGTGCCCGGGGTGGTCCAGTCGAGGGTGTCGACCGTCCACGCGAGGGGCTCCATGCCCAGCTCCGCGCCGAGTTGGAAGGCGGCCCGGTTCCAGGCGCCGTAGGGCGCGCGGAACCACTGCGGCTTCTCCCCGTACGCCTCCTCGATGACATCGCTGGTGCGGTCCATCTCGGAGTGGATCTGCTTACGGGTCAACCGGGTCAGCAGCGGATGGGACCAGGTGTGGTTGCCGACGACATGCCCTTCGTCGGCCATGCGGGCCAGCAGGTCCTGGTTGTCGACGGCCATCTCCCCGCACACGAAGAACATGGCCCGGACGTCGTACTCGGCGAGGGTGTCCAGGATGTGCGGGGTGTAGCGGGGGTCGGGCCCGTCGTCGAAGGTCAGCACCATGGTGCGCCCGCGACCGGACATCTTCAGAAAGGGCTCGTGCCGTACGAGGGTCCGGCCGGCGGTGGTGCGCGGCGGACCGTATCCGGTCAGGGGCTGGAGCCGGTAGGCGGACGGCTTGAGCGGGCGGCTCGCCTGCGGTCCCGCGGCGGGAGCGGGAGGCTTGGCCGGTCCGCCGCCGGTACCCCACAGCACCGCGCCGGCGGTGCCGGCCGCCCCCAGAGCGGCTGCGCCGGCGAACAACGCCCCGCGCCGCGTGAGCAACTGATCCTTCTTCATGACTCATCAGTCGCCCGGCCGGAGGCCGACCCACCACAGCAACACCGGCGCGGCGGCAGGAATACACCCACACGGCCCAGCGATTGGGGTCAGCGGCGGCGCACCAGGGGGAACGGGAGCGTCTCACGGATCGTCAGACCCGTGAGGAACATGACCAGTCGGTCGACGCCGATGCCGAGACCCCCGGTGGGCGGCATCGCGTATTCGAGGGCGTCGAGGAAGTCCTCGTCCAGCTCCATCGCCTCGGGGTCTCCCCCGGCGGCGAGCAGGGACTGGGCGGTGAGGCGGCGGCGCTGCTCGACGGGGTCGGTCAGCTCGGAGTAGGCGGTGCCGAGTTCGGTCCCGAAGGCGACCAGGTCCCAGCGCTCGGCAAGCCGCGGGTCGGTGCGGTGCTGGCGGGTGAGCGGGGAGACGTCGGTCGGGAAGTCCTTGTAGAAGGTCGGCAGCTGGGTCCGCTCCTCCACCAGCCGCTCGTACATCTCCAGTACGACGTCCCCGCGCCCGTCCTCGTCCTTGTAGGGCACCTTCGCGCGGTCGCACAGCCGGTGCAGTGCGCGCAGTTCGGTGTCCGCGTCGACCGGCTCCCCCAGCGCCTCGGAGATCGCCCCGTAGACGGTCTTGACCGGCCAGGCGCCCGAGATGTCGTACTCCTCGCCGCCCTTGCGCGCGATCGGCGAGCCGAAGGCGGCGGTGGCGGCGCCCTGGATCAGTTCGCGGGCGAGGTCGAGCATCACGTCGTAGTCGGCGTACGCCTGGTAGGCCTCCAGCATCGTGAACTCGGGGTTGTGCTTGTAGGAGACGCCCTCGTTGCGGAAGGTGCGACCCATCTCGAAGACCTTTTCCAAGCCGCCGACGCAGAGCCGCTTGAGGTAGAGCTCGGGGGCGATGCGCAGATAGAGGTCGAGGTCGTAGGCGTTGATATGGGTGGTGAAGGGGCGGGCGTTGGCGCCGCCGTGGATCTGCTGGAGCATCGGGGTCTCGACCTCCAGGTAGCCACGCTCCAACAGGCCCTGGCGCAGGGCCTGTACGGCGGTGGAGCGGGCGCGGACCACGTCGCGGGCGGCGGGGCTGGAGACCAGGCCGAGGTAGCGCATGCGGACCTTGGCCTCGGGGTCGGTCAGGCCCCGGCGCTTGTCGGGAAGGGGGCGCAGGCACTTGCCGATGAGCTGCCAGGAGGTCACGAAGACGGTGGTCTCGCCCCGGTCGCTGGTGCCCGCGCGGCCGGTGGCGGTGATGTGGTCGCCGATGTCGGTGTCGGAGACGAAGCGGTCGAGGTCAGGGCCGGACTCCTCGCGGGTGAGGGCGAGTTGGCCGTCCCCGGACCAGTCGCGCAGCCCGACGAAGACGATGCCGCCGAAGTCGCGCACCAGCATGACCCGGCCGGCGACGGTGACTTCCTCGCCCGGGCGGACCTCGGCGAGGGTGTGGGTGCGGGCCGGGACGCCGACCGGGTAGGGGTCGACGCCGTCGGCGCGCAGCCGGTCGAGCGTGCGGTGCCGGATGCGGACCTGTTCGGGCCGGCCGGTGTGCTGGTCGCCGGGCCCGGCCTCGTCCCCTCCGGCGAGGCCGAGCGCCGACAGCGACGGCAGGCCCTCGGTCGTCGCGGGCCTGGGCGCCCCCTTCGAGTGCCCCTTTCCCCAGAGTTTGCGCAACGACGGTACGGAGACGAAGCCTTCGGCGATTCCGGAGGCCAGGCCGATCCGGGCGAGGGAGACGGTGTCGCCGTAGCAGATGAAGCGGGGGTACCACTCGGGGCGGTACTTGGCGTTGGAGCGGTAGAGGGCCTCCAGTTGCCACCACCGGGAGAAGAACAGGAGCAGGCGGCGCCACAGGCGGAGCACCGGCCCTGCACCGATGCGGGCGCCCTCCTCGAAGACCGAGCGGAAGACGGCGAAGTTGAGGGAGATCCGGCGGACGCCCAACTTGGGTGCGGCGGCGCACAGTTCGGCGACCATGAACTCCATGACCCCGTTGGGCGCGGAGCGGTCACGGCGCATCAGGTCGAGGGAGACGCCGTCCTTGCCCCAGGGCACGAAGGAGAGCAGGGCGAGCAGTCGGCCGTCCTCGCCGAGGGCTTCCACGAGGAGGCAGTCGCCGTCGGCCGGGTCGCCGAGGCGGTCCAGGGCCATGGAGAAGCCGCGTTCGGTCTCGGTGTCCCGCCAGGCGTCGGCCTTGTCGACGATCTCCTCCATCTCCTGGTCGGTGAGGGCGGAGTGGCGGCGGACGCGGGTGGTGGCGCCGGTGCGCCGGACCCGGTGGACGGCCTGCCGGGTGACCCGCATGTCGCGGCCGGACAGGTCGAAGTCGGCCACGTGCAGGATGGCCTCGTCGCCGAGTTGCAGGGCGCCGAGTCCCGCGCGGGCGAAGGCTTTCGCGCCGTCCTCGGAGGCGCCCATCGCGGCGGGCGCCCAGGCGTGTCTGCGGGCCACGTCCAGCCAGGCGGCGAGGGCGTGCGGCCAGGCCTCGCGGTCGCCGACGGGGTCGCCGCTGGCGAGACAGACGCCGGCCTCGACGCGGTAGGTGACGGCGGCCTTGCCGCTGGGCGAGAAGACGACGGCCTTGTCGCGGCGGGTGGCGAAGTAGCCGAGGGAGTCGTGTTCGCCGTAGGCCGCGAGGAGGGCGCGGATGCGGGACTCCTCGTCGCCGTGCAGGGCGGCTTCCATACGCTGGGAACGGAACATGGTGGCGGCGGCGCTGAGCAGGGCGAGCGCGCCGAAGAGGCCGAGCGGGAAGTACAGGGCGCGCGGCGGGCGGCCGTCGAAGGAGCGGGCGGAGACCAGCCCGCCGCAGACCCGGTTGGCGGCCCAGGCCAGGCGCTGGCCGTGCGGCAGGGTGCCGGGGAACAGCTCGACCAGTCCCCAGCCGACCAGGATGCCGAGGACCAGCCCGACGAACAGGACGAGGAGGGCGCGGCGGACGGCGGCGCGGCGGGAGGCGGCGTAGAACTCCTTGCGGGCGACGATCAGCAGGATCAGGGCGAGGCCGCAGACGATCAGGGACGGCAGGGAGTCGAAGTACAGGCCGACCGCCACGCCCAGGGCGTCGGTGAGGACGAGCAGGCCCAGGTAGACGACGACCAGCCACCAGGCGGCCTTCTTGCGGGCGGCGGTCGCGGCGGCCAGCAGGAAGAGGAAGACGGCGTAGGCGAGGTTGGCGCTGACCGGGACGATCAGCAGGTCGAGGAAGCGGACGACCGGGCGCAGCGCGGTGCGCAGCGGTGGGATGAAGGCCAGCAGGACGCAGAGGAGGCCCAGCGCGCCGAAGAAGGTCGCGAATCCCTCGGGCACTCTGCTCAGCGGGCCGCTGCCGGGTGGCCGGTTCCGGCCCGCGGTGTCCTTGGGCTTCGCGGCCTCCGCGGTGGCCTTCATGGTTCCGACACGGTGGCAGTCATGGTTCCGACTGTAGGAAGGCCCCGGCCGCCGCGCCCGTCGAGGCGTCCCGACCGGGGGCGGGACCTGCGGTTTCCGATAGCCTCTGCGCCGTGACGGAACAGCACTCGCACCAGTTCGAGCGGGGCACGGACGGCCCCAAGGTGATCGTCGTCGGCGTGGACGGCTCCGACTCCTCGCTCCGCGCCGCGTCCTACGCCGGTGGCCTGGCCCGCCGACAGCACGCGCTGCTGGCCATCGTGTACGTGCAGCCGGTGATGGCGGCGGGCGCCGCGATGGGCGCTCCGGTCGCCGAGACGACGGACGAGATCGCCGAGAACCTGATCGCGCAGATCCGGGAGGCCACCGAGCAGGTCAAGGGGATATTCGACGTGCGCTGGGAGTTCCACACGTTCCGCGGCGACCCCTACGGCGGTCTGGCGAAGGCGGCCGACGAACTCAAGGCGGACGCCGTGGTGGTGGGCGCCTCGGAGCAGGCCGGCCACCGGTTCGTGGGGTCGGTGGCCGTGCGACTGGTGAAGGCGGGCAAGTGGCCGGTCACCGTGGTGCCGTAGGCATCACCGGCCTCACAGGCCCCGCAGGAAATCGAGCAGTACGGCGTTGAAGGCGTCGGGCCGCTCCAGGTTGGGGAAGTGGCCGGCCTCCTCGATCGTCACGGAGCGGCCGTTCGGGACGGTCCGGGCGAACTTCTCGGCCATGGCGATGCCGTCGTCCGCGTCCAGCGCGCCGTGGACGGCGAGGACGGGTACGTCGATGTCCGGCACCCGGCTCCAGGGGTCGTCGAGCGGCACGTACCAGTCCTTCTCCCCCACGGTGTGCTTGGCGACGGTGTGCGCGGCCATCTCCCGCATCCGGCGCACCAGTTCAGGGTCGATGTCGTCGACGGAGCGGTGCGGTCCGGAGATGTTCTTGGCGAAGGCCTCGATCCAGCCGGCGAGATCACCCGCGGCCAGCAAGCGGCCCGACTCCGCCGCGCGCTCCATCGTCCACGGGTCGCTGTACTCGAACGCGCTGGTGCCGCCCCCGGCGACGACCACGGCACGGACCAGTTCAGGGTGTTCGATCACGGTGTCGGTCGCGACGGCCGCGCCCATGCACGCGCCGACCAGGACGGCGGGTCCCGCGTCGAGGTGACGCAGCAGCGCGCCCAGGTCGTCGGCCCAGCGGAACGGCTTGCTCGCGTTGGCCGAGAAGCCGTGACCGCGCACGTCGGGGGCGATGACCCGGTATCCCGCGGAGACGAGCGCCGGTATCTGGTCGTCGAAGATCCGGTGGTCTACGTATCCGGGGTGCACGAGGACCACGAGGTCCCCGTCCCCGGCACCGCTGTCGCGGTAGGCGAGGTCGCCGTCGGGGGACGCGAAACGTTGGAGATCAGCAGGACCTCGCTCTGAGTGACCCAGTTCCGCATTGCTCAGTTCCGAAGCAGCAGTCATGACAACCAAGGTGTCATCTTCGCGCGATTTTGGCAACCAAGGTGTCATGATGGCCGCGTGAACGACATCGACGCACCGCTGCCACCCGACGATCTCGGCCACCGCGTCAGCGAGGTGTTCGACCTCGTCGGCGCGCTGTACCGGCGCGGCTTGCGCAAGCTGGAGCAGGACGAGGCGGCCGGGGTGAACGGGGCGGTCGAGGGGGTGTCCGTCGGCGTGCGCTCCGTGCTCGTCCTGCTGCACAGGTACGGGTCCATGACGGTGCCTCAGATGGGCCGAGTCATGGCGCTGACCCGGCAGTTCGTGCAGCGCATGGTCAACGACGCGATGGCGCGGGGCTGGGTGGAGGCGACACCCAACCCCGCGCACCAGCGGTCCTCGCTGATCCGGATCACGGACGAGGGCGAGGCCGTCATCACCGCGATCCTGGAGCGCGAGCACGCCCTGAACCGGCAGGTCGGGGGCGAGCTGACGGAGGCCGAACTCCGTGCGTGCGTCCGCGTGTTGAAGGAGATGCTGCGGACCTTCGACCCCGGGGACTGACTCTCTTCCCATCGACTGCTTCCCCGTCGGCTACTTCCCCATCACCAACCCGTCCTTGCCCGCGCCCCGGCTGAGCACCACCTCCCGGATGCGGTCGCGGACGCTGCGCACGTCGGCTCCCTCGGCGAGCGCCCGGTTGAGGTCGACCACGCGGCCCGCGTCGATGTCGAACTGCTGGGGAATGAATTCGGCCTTGGTCACCCGCCAGCGGGCGCCCGGCGCGGCCGGTGGGGCGAAGGTGAAGCGGGCGATGGTCGACTCGTTGCCGCGCGGGTCCTGGACACCTTGGTAGTTGGTCATCTCGCCGGCGATCTGGTCGCCCATGCCGTAGACCACCCAGGTGCCGTTGACCTTCTCGTAGGCCTGCGGGACGTGTGCGTGGGTGCCGATGATCAGGTCGATGTCGGGGCGGCCGCCGGTCCGGGCCGCGGTGAGCGTCTTGGCCAGGGCGAGCTGCTGCTCGTCGGGGGCGTCCTGCCATTCCGTGCCCCAGTGCAGCGAGACGACGACCACGTCGGCGCCGGCCTTCCGGGCGGCCTGGGAGTCCCTGAGGATCTTGTTCTGGTCGATGAGGTCGACGGCCCAGGGCTGACCGGGCGGCAGCGGGAAGCCGTTCGTGTCGTAGGTGTAGGCGAGGTGGGCGACCTTCGCGGGTCCTGCGCGCAACACCGTCACCGAGCGCGCCTCGGCCGCCGTGCGCGCCGTTCCCGCGTGACCCACGCCTGCCCGGTCCAGCGCGTCGAGGGTGCGCAGGATGCCGGCGGCGCCGTCGTCGAGGCTGTGGTTGGAGGCGGTGGAGCAGTCGTCGTAGCCGGTGGCTGCCAGCGCCCGGGCCACCTCGGGCGGGGACTTGAAGGTCGGGTAGCCGGTGTAGTCGCCGTTCGCGCCGTAGACGGTCTCCATGTGACACAGGGCCAGATCGGCACCCGAGACGATCGGCTTGACGCCGTCGAGCATCGGCCGGAAGTCGTAGCCCTTGCCGCCTCCGTCGAAGAGCGCGCGGTCGATGATCGAGCTGTGCGGGAGGACGTCACCGGAGGCGACGAGCGTGAATCCCCGATCGGCCGAGGGTGCCGGCTGCCCGGCCCGTGAGGGTGTCTGGTGGTCCCGGGCCTGGCAGGCGGCTCCTCCGACGAGGATCGCGGTGAGGGCCAGGACGACCTGTCGTCTGCGTGCAATCATCAGCCACCTCACTGTGGTCATATTTACCCACAAAAGGTACGGAGCTGAGGGCGCCCCCGAACGCCCCCGACACGCCGGTTCGCCCGTCCGGTGCGCCGGACGGGGCCTGCCGGCCCAGCGCGCGTACCGGACGGGACCGTTCATCGAACCGTTCGTCGACGCGATCGACCGTCCGCCGCAGATCCGTGTGCGTGCCCTGTCCCGAAACGGCCCCCTGCGATGCCATACGCCCATGACGGCCGGAACCACCCTCACGAACGGGACGACCGCCGAGCACGAGCTCGTCGCGCTGCAGCGCGAGCACGGCCGGCCCCTCTTCGCGCTCCTGCTCCGGCTCTGCGACGGCGACCGGCAGCGCGCCGAGGACCTCGTCCAGGAGACGCTGGTGCGGGCCTGGCAGCATCCCGAGGCCCTGCGCGCCGACGACTTCGACTCCGTACGGCCGTGGCTGATGACCGTCGGCCGGCGGCTCGCCATCGACGCGCGGCGTGCCCGGCAGGCGCGGCCCGCCGAGGTCGGGGACGCGGTCCTGGAGAACTCGCGCGTGATCGCCGACCACGCCGAACGGGCGGCGGCGACCCTCGACGTACGCGAGGCTGTGAAGACACTCACTCCGGAGCACCGTGAAGTCCTGGTGCTCGTGTACTTCCAGGGGGCGAGTGTGGCGGAAGCCGCCGAAACGCTGGGGATCCCTCCCGGTACGGTGAAGTCTCGCGCGTTCTACGCGCTGCGTGCCCTTCGTCGGGTGCTCCCCGGTTATGCAGCCGACCTGCGGTGAAACCGAAGGCTTGGTCAAACCTCGGTAAAGCGCCTTGCTGACGACCATGGTTGAGTAATCGGCTGTCTTCATCCGTGTTCCGGACTGGGGCCCGGCGACGGGCATCGCGCACGCACCGGAGGAAGGCAGGAAGGGATGCTGCACAGAGGTCACGAGAGCGCGGACGGCACAGGTGAAGGCGAACTCATCGTCCCCATGGCCTGGTTGTACGCCGAATACATCGCCGACGAGCTGCTGCGGACGGGCGATCTCATGCCGCCGACGTCCTTCGAGTTCCGCGCCGGGCGGGACGCCCTGGCGCTGACCATCTTCCTGTCCGACACCGACGGCGAACTCTCGGGTATCCGAGTGGTCTCCCAGTTGGAGACCTGGCTGTCACTGACCGCGTACGACCAGCCCTGGCAGGACTGGGTGGGCGAGCGCATGGCCCTGCTCGCCGCCGAGGTGGTCGAATCCGGCGCTCCCGCACCGGACTTGGCGTTGGCGGAGGAGGCCTGGCGCTGGCTGGAGGAGACGGAGCTGCTCGCGCCCGACCTCAACGCGGCGGTGCCGGGCGGCGGTCCGGCGGTCGGTGAGGACGAGGGACCCAAGGTCTGGACGAAGGCGTGGCAACTCGGCCTGCCCCTCGGCCACCTCGCCATCCACCTTTTTTGAGACCTGTTTCGATCCGGACCAATCCGCGTGCCGGGCCGCTACGAATCCCTTGATTGCGATTCTGTGTGTGCCTTGAGTGATTCGACGGTCTGGTGCGTACCGATGGGAGCAACGAGTAACCCAACCCGCACCCAACGGCACGAGGATTCGGCATGAGGTCCCTGGAGAGGCATCGCGACGTCGCCGCGTACGCGCTCGGCGTGCTGGACGAGGCGGACGCCTTCCGCTTCGAGGACCACCTCATGGAGTGCGCGCGCTGCGCGGCACACGTGACCGAGTTCGGGCCCATCACGCGGCAGATGATGCTGTATCGCCGGGCGACCCCGCGCTTCGTGCACCCCATGGCCAAACCCGGTCCGCAGCTGCTCGACCGGCTGCTCGGCGCGGTGGCGGCCCGACATCAGGCCGGACGCCGGCGCTTCCTGTACGCGGTCGCCGCGTCCGTGGCGATCGCCGCGGCCGGCCCCGGCATCGCGATGTACGCGGGCGGCGGCGACAAAGGCGTACAGGTCGCCGCGACCGACGCGAAGACGGGCGTGTGGGCCGAGGTGAAGGTCGCGGACGAGGAGTCGGGCAGCGCGATCCAGGTCCAGGTGAAGGACGGCGCGGGACCGCGCTCCTGTCGCCTGGTCGTGGTCGGCCGCGACGGCTCCGAGGAGATCGTGACGAGCTGGACCGTGCCCGACCACGACGCCCGGCCCAACACCATCCAGGGCAGCGCCGCCATGCACCCGGACGAGATCGACCACTACGAGGTGCGTACGGCGGACGGCGACCACCTGGTGACGCTCGACCCCGCCTAGGAACTCGCGCCTCAAGCCCCGCCCGGTCGCACCAGGCCGTGGTCGAAGGCGAAGACGACGGCGTGGACGCGGTCGCGCAGGGCGAGTTTGTCGAGGACCCGCGCCACATGGGTCTTCACGGTCGCCTCGCCGATGTGCAGGCGGGCGGCGATCTCCTGGTTGGACAGCCCACGGCCCAGCAGAAGCAGGACATCATGTTCGCGCTCGGTCAGCCGGGACAGGCGACGGGCGGTCTCGGGGGCTGGTGCGGCGGGCGTCGAACGGGCGAACTCGGCCAGCAGACGGCGTGTCACCGAAGGGCCGAGCAGCGCCTCGCCGGACGCGAGCGTGCGGATCCCTTCGATCAGGACCTCGGGCGGACTCCGCTTGAGAAGGAACCCGCTGGCGCCCGCGCGGACGGCCGCGAAGACGTACTCGTCCAGCTCGAAGGTCGTCAGGATCAGCACCCTGGGCGAGCCGTTCACCGCGGCGGCGGCGACCTCCCGGGTCGCGGCGACTCCGTCCAGGACCGGCATGCGTACGTCCATGAGGACCACGTCGGGCGCGGTCGTCGCGGCCAGCCGGACCGCCTCCCGGCCGTCGGACGCCTCACCGACCACGGTGAGGTCGGCCTGCGTCTGGAGCATCATCCGCAGACCGGCCCGCATGAGGTCCTCGTCGTCGGCCAACAGGACACGGATCATGAGCGCTCCCCTGGCTCCTCGATCTCCTTCAGATCCTTCGGATCCTTGAGGTCCTTGAGGTCCTTGAGGTCCTTCAGGTCCTTCAGGTCCTTCCGCGGGATCACGGCCGCCACCCGCCATCCTGCGCCGCTCTCGGCGGGTCCGGTCTCCACATCGCCGCCGAGGTCGGCCACGCGCTCCCGCATCGCTCGCAACCCCCGTCCCCCGCCCGGGACATCGGCCCGGGTGCCTGTTCCGTCGTCCGTGACCACGACGGCGATCGCGTGGTCGCGGACCTCGACGGCGACGACCGCGTGGGCGGGCCGGGCATGGCGTACGACGTTGGTCAGTGACTCCTGGACCACTCGACCGACCGTCTCGGCGACCCGTGGCTCCAGTCGGCGCAGCGACTCCGGGGCGGGGAGCCGGAGTTCGGCGGTGACGTCGGCGGGCAGGCGGGTGACCAGGGCGCGCAGGGCGGCCTCGACGTCGTAGCTGTCGGTGAGGAGGCCCAGGATGCGATCGAGGTCGGTCATGGCGCTGCGGCCGACCTCCTCGATCCGCGCCAACGCCTCGCGCACGGGCGGTGATTCGGTGCCGAGGGTGAGGCGGGCGGCGCCCGCGTGGGTGACCATGACCGTCACGGCGTGGCCGACCGCGTCGTGCAACTCCCGTGCCATGCGCGAGCGTTCGTCCGCCACCGCCTGTTCGCTCGACCGGGCGCGCAGCGCGTCCCGCGCCTCACGGCGGGCCCGTCCCGCCCGGCCGACGATCCAGGCCACGACGTGGACGGCGACGGCGGGCACGAAGGCGTTCTCGTCGGTGGCGAGGGCCGCGACGGCCGCGAGGGCGGGCGGTCCCGCGCACTCCAGGGCCTGCCGGGTCGGGCGGGTCTGGACGACCAGGGTGAGGGCGAGCGCGGTCGCCAGGGAGACGTTGGTGACCTCGGCCCCGGCCGCGACGGCCGTCACGGTGGCCGCGGCGCCCGCCCACAGCGCGCCCGCGGGCGCGAACCGGCGGCCCGCGATCGCCGCGAACCACACCACGGCACAGGCGCGTTCGGCGATCGGCCCGGACAGCACCGAGGCCGTGTGATCGGACGGCCCGACGGCGATCACCGCCGACAGGTACGCGATCACCACGTCGAGCAGCACCCACAACGGGCCGCGTTCCACGGCCTGATCGGGCCGCCATCGTCTCCAGCGTTCCCCCACGTCCGCCAGGCTACGGACGGCGCCCGAGGCCTCGCGTCCACCCGGGGGCGGACATCCCGTCCACCTGGACGGGGACCCGGTCGGCTCGCGCCGGCGGACGCGACCGAGGGGCCGGCGCCCGCAGCATCGCCGTATGACGACAACCCAACTCCTTTCGGAGACACGGCAGATCAAGCCCCAGCGACGGATCCCGCGCCCTGTCGCTCTCATCGGCCGCGGCCTGCTCGTGCTGCTCGGTGTGCTGCTCGCGCCGGTCGCCGCGGTCGCCGCCCTGTGGGTGACCGCCACCGTAACCGCCGACCTCGCCCTGCTCGCCGCCGCCGGGATCGCCGCGCTGATCGTGTGCTGCGCGCTCCCGGTGTACGCGGGGGTACGGCGCCGGGTGGTCACCGCCCTCATCACGGCGGCCGTCCTGCTCACCACGGCGCTGGCCGCCTACGCGACCGTCCTCCAGCCCCTCGACGAGGCCGCACCGCACCCGCGCTCGCGGCCGACCGGCTACTGGGAACTGCCCACCGGTTCCCGCCTCGCCTACACACTCCAGCGCGCCCAGGGCACCCCGCGCGCCACTCCGGTCATCGTGCTGCACGGCGGTCCGGGCACCCCCGGCGACGGCCCGGATCCGCTGGAACGCCTCCTCACGACGCGCGGCTACGACATGTACTCCTACGACCAACTCGGCTCCGGGCGTTCAGGGCGGCTCGCCGATCCGACCGGGTACACGGTGGCCCGTCAGGTCGCCGACCTGGAGGCCGTGCGGGCGCGGATCGGTGCTGACCGGGTCGTGCTGATGGGCGCGTCCTGGGGCGCCACGCTGGCCGCCGAGTACCTCGCCGCGTACCCCGACCATGTGTCGCGGATGGTGCTCACCTCGCCGGGCGTGCTGTGGGCGCCGGCCTGGAAGGACCGCTCCGAGGGCGACATCTGGGACCGGCTCACGCCGGACCAGCAGCGCCGCCTCGACGAACTGGAGGCCAGCCCAAGGCTGTTGGCGTGGTCGCTGCTGATGGAGGCGAACCCGCGGGCCGCGCACGCCCTGGTCCCCGACGCCGAGATCGACCCCGTCTTCGCCAAGCTCCTCACGATCGCCGCCCCGGCGGCCACCTGCCACCCCGACCGCCCACTGACCGACCTGCCCGAGTCAGTGCCCGGTTTCTACGCCAACCAGCTCACCACCGCTGACCAGTTGACGGTCCGCGACCCCCGGCCAGCACTGCGCCGCGTCCACGTGCCGACGCTGATTCTGCGCGGCTCCTGCGACTACAAGAACCCGGGCATCGCCCGCGAGTACGACGAGGTGCTGCCCGACTCGACGCTGGTGACCGTGCCGGACGCCGGGCACCTCATCGACATGGAGCAGCCGGACGTCTACCGGCGGGCCGTCACCGGTTTTGTGGGCGAGTGACCGTGAACCGCCTGCCGCGTCTGGCCATGAACCGGCTACTTGAGCAGCTTCGACATCCTCCGGTCCGCGAGCGGTTTGCCGCCGGTCTGGCAGGTCGGGCAGTACTGGAGCGAGGAGTCGCTGAAGGAGACCTCGCGGATGGTGTCGCCGCACACCGGGCAGGGTTCGCCGGTGCGGCCGTGGACGCGCAGGCCGCTCTTCTTCTCGGCCTTCAGGCGGCCGGCCGCGACTCCTCGGGAGCGCTCGATCGCCTCGGTGAGGGTGCCGCGCAGGGCCTCGTAGAGGCGGGTGGTCTCCTCGGGGGTGAGGGACGCGGCGAGTTTGAAGGGGGACATCTTCGCGGCGTGCAGGATCTCGTCGCTGTACGCGTTGCCCACGCCCGCGATGAGGCTCTGGTCGCGCAACGCTCCCTTGAGCTGGCGTCTCTCGGTCTTCAGGAGGTCCGCGAAGGCCTGCTCGTCGAAGGTGTCGGCGAGCGGATCCGGGCCCAGGCGGGCGACGCCCGGGACCTCCTGGGGGTCCTGGACGACGTACACCGCGAGGCGTTTCTGGGTGCCCGCCTCGGTGAGGTCGAAGCCCGCGCCGGTCTCCAGGGCGACGCGCAGGGCGAGGGGGCCCTTGCCGGGGCGGGGCGGGCCGTCGGGGAGCTTGTCCTTCCAGTGCAGCCAGCCCGCCCGGGCGAGGTGGGTCACGAAGTGCGGGCCGCCGTCCGTCTCCAGGTCGAGGAACTTGCCGTGCCGGTGCACGGCGGTGACCTCGTGGCCCTCGACGGCGGTGAGCGGAGGGTCGTACGTCTTCAGGACGCTGATCGCGACGGGCAGCACCCGGACGATCTCGTGTCCGACCAGGTGCTCGGTGAGGAAGTCTTTGAGTGCTTCGACCTCGGGGAGTTCCGGCATACGTCCAGGGTGCCATCCGGCGCCGACAACGCCAGGTGGGTTCAGTCGCCGGCCGGCACCACGAACTCGCACCACACGCACTTGCCGCCGCCCCGCGCCTCCACTCCCCACACGTCCGTGAGCAGGTCGACCAGGAGCAGGCCGCGTCCGGAGACGCCCGACTCTCCCGCCTCGCGGCGGCGTGGCAGGGCGCTGGAGGAGTCCTCGACCTCGACGCGCAGCCGGCGGTCGCCGTCGGTGAGGACCCTGAGGGTGACGATCGCGGCGCCCTCGGTGTGCATGAGGGCGTTGGTGATCAGTTCGTCGGCGACGAGTTCGATCTCGTCGGCGCGGTCGCGGGCGCCCCAGGAGCGGACCGCGGCGCGGATCATGTGGCGGGCCTGGGTGAGCGCCTCGGGGTCGCCGGGCGCCACGTGCTGCTGGAGCCGGCCGCCCGGCTGCTGCGCCTCAAGGCCCCGGCGGCGCAGCAGGAGCAGCGCCACGTCGTCGTCGCCGTTGCGCTCCTCGGCCACGTCGATGAGACAGTCCGCGAGGTCGCGTACGTCGTCCGGGCCGCTGCGGATGAGGGCGGTGAGGGTCTGCATGCCCTCGTCGAGGTCGGCGCCGGGCAGTTCGACCAGGCCGTCGGTGCACAGCAGGAGGGTGTTGCCGGGGTCGAGCTCCAGGGTGGCGACGGGGTAGTCGAGGCTGCCGAACTCGGCGGACAGGCCCAGCGGGAGGCCGCCCTGGACGGGGATCCGGCGGCAGCTGCCGTCGGCGTACCGGATGAGCGGGTCGATGTGGCCGGCCCGGACGACCTGGACGACTCCGGTGGCCAGGTCGGCCTCCGCGTACAGACAGGTCGCGAAGCGGTCGGTGTCGAGTTCGTGCAGGAAGACGGAGGCGCGGGCCATGACGGTGGCCGGGGTGTGGCCCTCGGCGGCGTACGCGCGCAGGACGATGCGGAGCTGGCCCATCACGGCCGCCGCGTGCGTGTCGTGGCCCTGGACGTCTCCGATGACGGCGCCTACGCGACCTCCGGGCAGCGGGATCAGGTCGTACCAGTCTCCGCCGATGTCCCGGCCGAAGGTGCCCGCGGCGGAGCCCGCGCGGTAGCGGACGGCGACGTCGGCGCCGCGCACGCTGGGGATGGAGCGCGGCAGCATGGCCTGCTGGAGGCCGGTGGCGAGGTCTTTCTCCTGCTCGTAGAACATGGCCCGCTGCAGGCTCTGCGCGATGCTGCTGCCGAGGGCGACCAGGACGTTGCGCTCCTCCGGGGAGAAGCCGCGCCGGTCGCTGTAGAGCAGGCCCATCGCGCCGATCGGCTGCCCCTGGGCGATCAGTGGGAGGTAGGCGGCCGCGGTGATGTTCAGGTCGGTGAGGTAGGGCCACAGGATCGGGAAGCGCTCGGCGAACTCGTCCGGGGACTCGATGAAGCACGGGGTCAGGGTCCGTACGACCTCGCTCATCGGGTAGTGCTCGTCGATCCGGGTGACTTCGGTGCCGGGGACGAAGCTGCCCGCGGGGCCCTCGGCGATCAGCCGGATCCGGCCGGCCTCGACCTGGCCCATGACCAGGCTGGTGGCGCCCAGATGGGTGAGGCCGTGGGTGTCCTTGAGGACGTCGATGACGTCCTGCACGGAGCGGGCGTGCGCGAGGGCGGCCGTGGTCAGCTGGACGACGTTGGTCTGCTCGCGCCGGGCCGCGTCCTGGGCGGCCTGCTCGCCGCGCGCCTCGGTGTCGCTCAGCTCCTGGGTGGCGTCCCGGACGATGCCGATGACACGGCGGGGACGGCCCGTCTCGTCGCGCCGGATGTAGCCCTGGGTGTGGGTCCAGCGCAGGGTGCCGTCGCGGCGGCGGATGCGGAAGTAGGCGCCGTAGTTCTCGCTGCCGTCCTTCAGCGCCTGGGAGACCAGGGCGTCCAGCCGGTGGCCCTCGGCCGTGGGGACCCGGATTGCGAGGCTCTCGGGGTGGTCGTCGTACTCGTCGGGGCGCAGGTCGAAGACCTCGTGGGCCTGGGCGTCCATGTGGAACAGGCCGCTGTCCAGGTCCCAGTCGAAGCTGCCCATGCGATTGAGCGCCAGGATCGGATCCGGGTGGGCTGGCCAGTCGTCCGGGAGTGACAGGGCGCTCGCTCCCCGATCAACCATGGGCCCACCTTGCCAGGATTCGCCGGATTCTTCGACCCGGCCGGAACGGTTCGGTACGGTCCCGACCGGGGCGGAGGCCAACGGTTCGCCGGGGCCGGGGTCAGCCGTCGAAGGCGTCCGTGTCGTCGGGGATCAGACCGCCGCCGTCGGGCAGGTCCGGGGTCTCCGGGACCGTCTCGGGCCCGATCTCGTCGGCGGGGTCCGGCGGGGAGGCGGGCGTGACGGAGTCGGGGGCGGTCGTGGCCGCGGTCGTGGGCGGTGGGGCCGTGACCGTCGCCGTGGGGCAGGCCGGGAGGGCGGCGGGCGGCTGGGACGGGACCACGTCATCGGTGGCACCCGGGGTGACGGTCACGGTCGGGGTGACGCAGTCCGTGGCCGACGGGGAGGTGACGGCGTTCTCGTCGCTCTCATCGCTCTCGCCGGTCGGGGACGTGCTGTCCTCCCGCGGTGAGGCGCCGGGGCTCGACCCGCTGTCGTCCGGGCTCGGCGTGGGAGTCCCCAGGCCCTGTGTGGGCGTGGGCGTAGTGGGCGTCGGGGTCAACGGGAGCGGTGGCTGGACGATGTGGTCGTGGTGCACGTCGTGGCCGATGGGTCGCTCGATCCAGGTGTTGTCCGCGACGTTGATGATCGTGATGTTGGTGATCACCTGGGGGGCTGGGACCACGACGACGACCTGCGCGGGCCGGTAGCCGGACCAGGGTCGGCCGCTTGTCGCGTAGCCGCCGTGCTGGGCGACCGGTGACCGCAGCGGGTTGCCGCAGGCGCAGCGGACGCGGGGTGTGCCGCGGTTGTCCACGAGCACGGCGGTACCGGCCTGGAGGACGGACTGGTAGCCGGTCGTCCGTCCGGCGCGGTAGCCGTGGTTGGTGACCCGGGTGTCGGCGCGCAGTGTCACGGGGGCGAGGCCGCGCAGGAAGGCGGGGACGGAGGCCTGGGAGATGCCCTCGGACTGCGCGAAGGCGCGGGCCCTGGACGGGTCCGCGGTCAGGTGGGCGATCTGCCGGTTCACATCGCAGCTGCTCACGCGTGCGGTGCCGGCGTAGAGGCCTGGGGTGCCGCCCGGGAGGGAACGGACGCGCTGACCGGCGGCCGATGCCGGCGGCGCGGTTGATGCCGTTTCGGCTGTGCGGGCCGGTCGCGGTTCTCGGGTGGCCGGCGACGAGGTGGCGGACGTCGGTGTGGCCGGCGTCGGCGTGACGGTCGCAGTGGCCGTCGACTCGGTGAAGGGGTCGGGGCCCTGCGCAGCGGCCGGCTGCAGGAAGACCTCGCCGCTCGACTTCGTGTCCTTGGCGCCGTCGCCTCCGCAACCGGCGACGAAGAGCGCCGCCGAGAGCGCGCAGGCTGTGGCGATGGTTCCGGTGACTGTGCGCACCTGATCCTCCCGCCTCGCTGAAGGCAGTTCGTCACCATTGTCTGCGTCACTCACTTGGGTTACGCAAGCGGAGGCGGGATATACGGAGAGTGACATAGGGTTCCGACGCGCACAGGGCGAGCGGCGACGGAGGGAGGCAGGGCGACCGTGGAGTGGTTCACCGCATCCGGGTACTGGTGGAGCCGAGTGGTCTTCCAGCGGGCTCTCGCCGGTGTGTATCTGGTGGCGTTCCTGACGGCGGCCCTGCAGTTCCGCGCGCTTTTCGGTGAGCGCGGCATGCTTCCCGTTCCCCGGCTGGTCGCGCGCGTCCCGTTCCGACAGGCGCCCAGCGTCTTCCAACTGCACTACTCCGACCGCTTCTTCGCGGCCTGCGCCTGGACCGGTTGCGCGGTGTCAGCTGCTCTGCTCGCCGGGCTGGACTCCCAACTCCCGCTGTGGGCCGGGATGTTGCTGTGGCTGATCCCGTGGGGGCTGTATCTGTCGATCGTCAACGTCGGGCAGACCTGGTACTCGTTCGGCTGGGAGTCGCTGCTCCTGGAGGTGGGCTTCGTCGCGGTACTCCTCGGCAACGACGACGTGGGCCCGCCGATCGTGCTGCTGTTCCTGCTGCGCTGGATCCTGTTCCGCGTCGAGTTCGGCGCGGGTCTGATCAAGATGCGCGGCGACGCCTGCTGGCGGAAGCTGACCTGCCTCTACCACCATCACGAGACGCAGCCGATGCCGGGCCCGCTGAGCTGGTTCTTCCACCATCTCCCCCGACCCCTGCACCGGGTCGAGGCAGCCGCGAACCATGTCACCCAACTCGTCGTGCCCGTCCTGCTGTTCACCCCACAGCCCATCGCCACGGCCGCCGCGTCCCTGATGATCCTGACCCAGCTGTGGCTGGTCCTGTCCGGCAACTTCTCCTGGCTGAACTGGATCACCATCGTGCTCGCGCTCTCCGCGCTGGAACTCCCGGGCAAGGCACCGTCGTCCGTTCCCGCCGCCCCGCTCTGGTACGAGGTGCTGGTCCTCGCCGTCTCCGCTGTACTCGTCGGCCTGAGCTACCGACCTGCACGCAACATGCTCTCCCGCCGCCAGGTGATGAACCGCTCCTTCGACCCGCTCCATCTGGTCAACACCTACGGCGCGTTCGGCACCGTCAGCCGGGTCCGGTACGAAGTGGTGATCGAGGGCACGGCGGCGGAGGTGCCCCGCGAGGACTCGGAGTGGCGGGAGTACGAGTTCAAGGGCAAGCCGGGTGATCCGCGGCGCCTGCCACGCCAGTTCGCGCCGTACCATCTGCGGCTGGACTGGCTGATGTGGTTCGCGGCGCTGTCACCGGCCTACGCCGAGCCGTGGTTCGGCGCGCTGGTGGAGCGCCTGCTGGAGAACGACCGCGACACGCTACGGCTCCTGCGCCGCTCCCCGTTCCCGCCCGACGCCCCGCCCCGCTTCGTCCGCGCGCGGCTGTTCCGGTACCGGTACACGAACTGGCGGGAGTTGCGGGAGACGGGGGCGTGGTGGGAGCGGACGTTCGTGCGGGAGTATCTGCCGCCGACGCGGCTGGCCGGGGTGGCTCAGAACTCGTAGTCGGCAGAGGCTTCGTAGTCCTCAGACGCTCTCGAAGTCGTCAGAGGCCGTAGACCCGCGTGGCCGTCGCCTCGAAGATCTGGGCGTGCGTCGACTCGGGTGTCAACTCCCGTGCCGCGTCGACAACTTGTCCGTACGTCGCGCCCAGCACGGACACCGGCCAGTCCGAGCCGAACATCAGGCGGTCGGGGCCGAAGGCGTCCAGGGCCACGTCCACGGAGGGCCGCAGGTCGTCGACGGTCCACGTCTCCGGGTCCGCCTCGGTGACCAGACCCGACAGTTTGGCGACCACGTTGGGCAGGGTGGCGAGGGCGCGGAAGTCGGCGGCCCAGGCGTCCAGGGTTCCGGACGCGATCGGCGGCTTGCCCAAGTGGTCGAGGACGAAGGTGAGTTCGGGGTGGGAGGCGGCGGCCTTGGCACTGGCGGGGAGCTGGTGGGGCTGCACGATCAGGTCGTAGACCAGGCCCGCCTGCGCGAGCGCCGCCAGGCCGCGGTGGACGTCGGGGCGCAGCAGCCACTCCGGGTCGGGCTCGCCCTGGACCTGGTGACGGATGCCCTTGAGGTAGTGGCCGCCAGGGAGTTCGCGCAGCCGGGCCAGTTCGTCGGCCACGTCCGGCCTGGTGAGGTCGGTCCAGCCGACCACGCCGGCGACGAGGTCGTGGGCGTCGGCCAGAGCCAGGAACTCCGGGGTCTCCTCCGGCACGGTGATCGTCTGCACGAGGACCGTGCGGTCGACTCCGGCCGCGCGGGCCTCGGGGGCGAGGTCGGTGAGGCCGAAGTCCCGGCGCAGCACGCTGCCTTCGGGGATCCAGTCCTGGTCCCGGACGGACAGGTCCCAGACGTGGTGGTGGGCGTCGACGGTCATGGCAGCTCCCATACGACGGGAAGGCTCGCGCCGTCGCCCCCGTCGGAGTAGTCGTGGACCACGTCGAGGAGCTGGACCATCCGTGCCTGCCAGGCGACGTTGACGGGGAGTTCCTTGAGCGTGGCGAGGAGGCGGGCGTAGTCCTCGCACTCCAGGAGGTGGAAGAGGTCGGTGCCGCTGCGCCAGATGGTCCAGGAGGTGGCGCCGGCCTCGCGGATCGCGGCCGTGAGTTCCTTCGGGACCTCGCGGTGGGCGGCCTCGTACTCGGCGACGCGGTCCGCGCGGACCTTCGTGTGCAGGGCGACTCTCATGACGGCTCCTCGGCAGGGGGCGCGGAGGCGGAGGGCGCGGGTGCCGAAGGCCCAGACGCGGAGGGCATGTTCGCGGTGGACGCGGAGGCGGTGGGCACGGGTGCGTTCGACGGGATCAGACCCTCGGCGCGCAGCTCCGTCCAGAACACCTGCGGTACGGGCGCCGCGAACTGCTCCGCGCAGTCCTGGACTTCGGCCGCCGTCCGCGCGCCCACCAGGACGCTCGCGACCACCGGGTGCGCGGCGCAGAAGGCCAGGGCGGCGGCGCGGAGCGTGGTGCCGTGCTGCTCGGCGAGGGACTTCAGGCGCAGGGCGCGGTCCAGCAACTCCCGTGGTGCGGCGGCGTAGTCGAAGGTCGCGCCGGGCTTCGGGTCGGCCAGCAGGCCGGAGTTGAAGGCGCCGCCGATGACGACGGACGTGCCGCGTTCCTGGGCCGCCGGGAGGAGGTCGGCGAGGGCCGTGTGGTCCAGGAGCGTGTAGCGGCCGGCGCACAGCACGACGTCGATGTCCGTGTCGCGGACGAAGCGGGTGAGCATCGGGGTCTGGTTCATCCCGGCGCCGATCGCACGGACCACGCCTTCCGAGCGGAGCTTCTCCAGGGCGGGATAGCCCTCGCGGAAGGCCTCTTCGGCGTGTTCGTCGGGGTCGTGGAGGTAGACGACGTCCACGTGGTCGAGGCCGAGGCGTTCGAGGCTGGACTCCAGGGTGCGGCGGACGCCGTCGGCGGTGAAGTCCCAGACGCGCCGGTGGGTCGCGGGGACGGCGAAGCCGTTGGCGAGGTCGTCGCCGGTCGCCTCCGGTGTCGGTTCCAGGCGGCGGCCGACCTTGGTGGAGATCGTGTACTCGGTCCGCGGGTGCTCGCGCAGAGCCGCGCCGAGGCGGCGTTCGGACAGGCCGATGCCGTAGTGCGGGGCGGTGTCGAAGTAGCGGATGCCGTGCTGCCAGGCGGTGGCGACGGCGTCGTGGGCCTGGTCCTCACCAAGTTCGGTGTAGAGGTTGCCGAGCGGGGCGGCGCCGAGGCCGAGGGGGCTGACCGGGACTCCGCTCCGGCCCAGGGTGCTCACTGGCCCGCCGGGCGCAGTCGCAGGCCCTGCATGCCGCCGTCGACGGCGAGCGAGGTGCCGGTGGTGGCGCCGGAGAGCGGGCTGGCGAAGTAGGCGATGGCGCCCGCGACTTCGTCCGCCGAGACGAGCCGTCCGCTGGGCTGGCGGGCCTCCAGTGCGGCCCGTTCGGCGGCCGGGTCGGTGGCCGAGTCCAGCAGTCGGCCGACCCAAGGGGTGTCCGCCGTACCGGGGTTGACGCAGTTGACGCGGATGCCCTCGCGGAGGTGGTCGGCGGCCATGGCGAGGGTGAGGGAGTACACGGCGCCCTTGGTCGCGCTGTACAGGGCTCGCTGGGGCAGGCCCGCCGTGGCCGCGATCGAGCAGGTGTTGACGATGGCCGCGTGCTGCGACTCCCGCAGGTGCGGCAGCGCGGCGCGGGTCACGCGGACCATGCCGACGACGTTGACGTCGAGGACGCGGTGCCACTCGGTGTCGTCGTTGTCCTCGACGGTGCCCTGCGCGCCGACACCGGCGTTGTTGATCACCACGTCGAGGCCGCCGAGTTCGGCGGCCGCGGCCGCCACCGCTTCCCGTACCGAGGTGTCGTCGCTGACGTCGGCCCGGTAGCCCAGCAGCGGCTTCTCCACCGAGGACGGGTCGAGGTCGAGGACGGCGACCTGTGCGCCGCGTGCGGCGAGGAGTTCGGCCGTCGCCCTGCCGATGCCGGAGGCGCCGCCGGTGACCAGGGCCTTCAGCCCGTCGAAGTCGGTCATGCCGCCCGTCCCTTCTTCTCGTCCAGGTCGGCGGCCCAGAAGGCGCCGCCGGGAAAGGTGTACCGCGCGATGGACTCCGGCCGCATGGCGGCCGAGAAGCCCGGCGCGCTGGGTGCCGTGTAGTGACCCTCTCTGATCACCACCGGTTCGAGGAAGTGCTCGTGCAGATGATCGACGTATTCGATCACACGGTCCTCGACGGTGCCGGCCACCGATACGTAGTCGAACATCGAGAGGTGCTGGACGAGTTCGCACAGGCCCACGCCGCCGGCGTGCGGGCAGACCGGTACGCCGAACTTGGCCGCGAGCAGCAGGATCGCGAGGTTCTCGTTGACTCCGCCGACGCGGGCCGCGTCGATCTGGACGACGTCGAGAGCGCCGGCCTGGAGGAGCTGTTTGAAGACGATCCGGTTCTGGACGTGTTCGCCGGTGGCGACCTTGACGGGGGCGACGGCGGCGCGGATCGCCGCGTGGCCGAGGACGTCGTCGGGGCTGGTGGGCTCCTCGACCCAGTACGGGTCGAACTCGGCCAGCGCCTTGGTCCAGCGGATCGCCTCGGCCACGTCCCAGCGCTGGTTGGCGTCGATCGCGACGCGGATGTCGGGGCCGACGACCTCGCGGGCGACCCGGCAGCGCCGTATGTCGTCGTCCAGGTCGGCGCCGACCTTCAGCTTGATCTGCTTGAAGCCGTCGGCGACGGCCGCGGCGGCGAGCCGGGTGAGTTTCTCGTCGCTGTAGCCGAGCCAGCCCGGGGAGGTGGTGTAGGCGGGGAAGCCGCGGGCGAGCAGGTCGGCGGTGCGTTCGGCGGCGCCCGCCCGGCCCCGGCGCAGGATCTCCAGGGCCTCCTCGGGGGTGAGCGCGTCGGTGAGGTAGCGGAAGTCGATCTGGCCGACCAGCCATTCGGGCTCGGCGTCGGCGAGCAGGCGCCACAGCGGCTTGTCGGCGCGCTTGGCCGCGAGGTCCCACACGGCGTTGACGACCGCGCCGATCGCCATGTGCATCACGCCCTTCTCGGGCCCCAGCCACCGCAGTTGGCTGTCGCCGATCAGGTCCCGGTACAGCGCCCCCGGGTCGTCGCACACCTCGTCCACGGACCGGCCGACCACATGGTGGCGCAGCGCGTGGATCGCGGCGACCTGGACCTCGTTGCCCCGCCCGATGGTGAAGGTGAACCCGTGCCCCTCCGGCCCCCGCTCGCCGTCCGCCGCGTCCGTGCGCAGCACGACGTACGCCGCCGAGTAGTCGGGGTCCGGATTCATCGCGTCGGAGCCGTCGAGCTCGCGCGAGGTCGGGAACCGGATGTCGTAGGTGTCGACCGCGGTGATGCGGAAGGACGGGACGGGCGTCGGGGACACGTAGGGCCTTTCGGTCGGTGGCGGGGGGCGAGGCGCGGACGGGCCCTGGCTTCTCGGATTCCGCCGGGCTCCGGTCGGATTCCGCTCGGCGTCGCGGGCCGGGTCCTAGTCCTGGGCGCGGCCCGTCGTCAGTCGGGCGATCATGAGGGCGACCAGGATGATTCCGCCGTAGATGGCGTCGATCCAGAAGGACGGCACCTGGGCCAGGGTGAGCATGTTCTTCACGACACCCAGCAGGAGTACGCCGGTGAGGGCGCCGAACATCGTGCCCCGGCCGCCGTCCAGGCTGATGCCGCCGATGACGGCCGCCGCGAACACGGTGAAGATCATGTTCTGGCCCTGGTTGGCGCCGATCGCGCCGACGTAGCCGGTGTACATGAGGCCGCCGACGGAGGCGAGGACACCGGCGACGACGTAGACGCCGAGCCGTACCCGGTCGACGCGGATACCGGCGGCGCGGGCCGCCTCCAGGTTGCCGCCGATCGCGTACAACGAGCGTCCCAGGCGGTGGTACTTGAGGATCAACCCGGCGATGGCGAAGGCGATGGCGCCCACCCAGACCGACAGCGGGATACGCAGGAAGGTGCTGGTGGCCAGGGAGAAGAACGAGTCCGGCATGCCGAAGAGCGTCTTGCCCTTGGTGGCGCCGACCAGGAGTCCGCGCAGGATGATCAGCATGGCGAGGGTGACGATGAACGCGTTGAGCTTCACCTTCACCACGAGGATGCCGTTGAAGGCGCCGATCGCCGCGCCCACCAGGGGGATCGCCAACAGGGCGAGTCCGGCGGGGAGTTCGGTGCCCCAGCCGGCGTTGGCGGCGGGCAGCACCAGGAGCGCGGCGACCGCCGGCGCGATGCCGACGACCGACTCAAGGGACAGGTCGAACTTGCCGGTGATGAGCACCAGCGACTCGGCGAGCACCACCATCGCGAGCGCCGCGGACGAGGCCAGGATGGAGATCAGGTTGGCTTCGGTGAAGAAGGAGTCGTTGAGCACCGCGCCGAGCAGCAGGAGCACCAACAGCGCGGGGACGAGGGCGAGTTCGCGGGCCCGGCGGACCAGCACCGCCCTCGCCGAACGGGTGTCGGGGATGCTCACCGGCTTCACCGGCGGAGCCTTGGTGTCAGCCATGGTCCACTCCTTCGATGGAGGCGATCAGCTCGTGGTCGCGCCAGCCCGCCGAGTACTCGGCGACGACGCGGCCGTGGAAGAGGACGAGGACGCGGTCGCAGCGCCGCAGGTCGTCGAGTTCGTCGGAGACGACGAGCACGGCGTTGCCGTCCTCGCGGGCACTGTCCACGCGGGCGAGCAGCGACTCCTTGGACTTCACGTCCACGCCCGCGGTGGGGTTGATGAGGACCAGCAGGCGCGGCTCGGAGGCGAGGGCGCGGGCCATGACGACCTTCTGCGCGTTGCCGCCGGACAGGTCGGAGACGGGTTGTTCGGGGCCCTCGGCGTGGATGTCGAGGCGCTCGATCAGCTCGGTCGCGAAGCCGCGTTTGCGGTCGGTGCCGATGAAGCCGAAGCGGCCGAGCCGTTCGAGGACGCTCATGGTGGCGTTGTCGCCGATGGTCATGCCGGCCACCAGGCCCTGCTCGTGCCGGTCGCGCGGTACACAGCCGACGCCGGCCCGCAGCGCGGACTGCACGTCGCCGAACGGGAGGGGCTTGCCGTCGAGTTGAGCGGTGCCGCCCGCCGGCGTGTACAACCCGGCGAAGGACTCGGCGAGTTCGATCTTGCCGCTGCCGCTGGAGCCGGCGAGCCCGACGACCTCGCCGCGGCGGACGGTCAGGTCGATGTCCTGGTACGCCTCCGCGGTGAGCCCGCGGGCGTCGAGGAGGACCGGCGCGCTGTCGTCGACGAGCTTCTCCTGGACGGCCTGTTCGGCGATCGTCTCCAGGCTCTCCCCGGCCATCGCCTCCACCAGGGCCGCCCGCGGCAGGTCCGCGACGGGGGCCGTGGTGATCCAGCGGGCGTCCCGCAGCACGGTGACGGTCTGGCAGACCTCGTAGACCTCCTGAAGGTGGTGGGAGATGAACAGGAAGGTGACGCCCGAGTCCTGGAGGCCGCGCATGCGGCCGAAGAGCCGCTCGATCTCGCGGTTGTCGAGCTGGGCGGTGGGTTCGTCGAGGATGATGAAGCGGGCGCCGAAGCTCAACGCCCGGGCGATCTCCACCATTTGGCGGTCCTCGACCTTGAGGTCGGCGGTGCGCGCCTCCGGGTCGACGTGCACGTCCCAGGTGTCCAGGAGTTCGGTCGCCTCGCTCCGCAGCCGCCGCCAGCTGATGAAGCCGCGGCTCAGCGGCTGGCGGTTGATGAAGAGGTTCTCCGCCACTGTCAACTCGGGGACGACCGTGGGGTGTTGGTAGACGCAGGCCACCTTGCGGCGCCAGGCGTCGCGGTCGGCGAGCGCGGGTGCGGGCTCGCCGTCGAAGCGGACCGTGCCCTCGTCGGCCGCCTGGAGTCCGGTCAGGACCTGGACCAGGGTCGACTTGCCGGCGCCGTTGCGGCCGACGAGGGCGTGGGACTCGCCGGCCAGCACGGTGAGCCGGCCGTCCGCGAGGGCGGTGGTGGGGCCGTAGCGCTTGACGACGCCGACGGCCTCCACCAGAGGCGTGATCACGGCCGTGCTCATTTGACCGTGTTCCCCCACAGCTTGGGGTCGTCCACGTTGTCCTTCGTCACGAGCGGCGCCGGCAACTGGTCCTCAAGGATGCCGCTGGGCAGCTTGACGATGGTCGAGTCGTGGTCGGTGGGACCCGGCTTGAAGGTCTTCCCCGCCATCGCGGCCTTGATGTAGTACATGCCGTACTTGGCGTACGCGTCGGCGGGCTGCGAGACCGTCGCGTCTATCTGACCCTTGCGGATCGCGTCGAACTCCTGCGGGATCCCGTCGTTGGAGACGATCGTGATGTGGCCCGCCGTGCCGGCCGTCTTCAACAGGCCCTTGGACTTGAGGGTCTGCAGGGTCGGCGCCAGGTAGACACCGCCGGCCTGCATGTAGATGCCCTTGATGTCCGGGTTGGCGTTGAGGAGGGTGTCCAGCTTGGAGGCCGCGGTGTCGGACTCCCACTTGGCCGGGATCTCCAGGACCTTGAGCTTGGGGTACTTCGTCTTCACGCAGTCCCGGAAGGCCTCGGAGCGGTCGCGGCCGTTGACCGAGGCCAGGTCGCCCATGATCTGCACGACCTTGCCGCTGGTGATGTGCTGGCCCAGGTATTCGCAGGCCTTCTCGCCGTACGCCACGTTGTTCGCGCGCACGACCATCGCGACCTTGCCCTTGTCGGGCGCCACGTCGACCGCGACCACGGGCACGCCCTTGCGGTCGGCCTGGTCGAGTCCGGCCTCGATCGCGGCGCTGTCCAGCGGGGCCACGACCAGGCCCTTCACGCCTTGGTTGAGCTGGTTGTTGATGTCGGTGATCTGCTGGGCCGGGTCACTGTTGGAGTTGACCGTCTTCAGCGCGTCGACACCCTCGGACTTGGCCATCTTCGGCACGTAGTCGTTGTACGACTGCCAGAACGGCGAGGTCAGCAGGGGCAGGATCACCCCGACCTTGCCGGTGCCGCCGCCTCCCGCGCTGCCGGAGCCGCCGGTGTCCTTGGTGCTGCCGCACGCGGCGAGCGCGAGCGACGCACTCGCCGCCACGGCCACCGCACCGACCAATCGAAACCTGCTGCGCTTCCCCACTGTCCTGCCGGGCATCTGGCGGCTCCTCGTTGAGCTTGTTCGAGCAGATGACCGCATACTTATCAGACCACTCCGACGAAAGAACACCCTCCAGCGGCAGATTTTCCTTGATTCAGGCCGTAGTGGTCCGACCACTGTGCCGATTAGACTGCGGCTCACCCGGTGACTGGAGGAACGGCGTGGACGAGACGGCCGAGACGGCTCCGCAGAAGGGCACCGTGACCCAGCGCGCCATCGAGCAGGTCAAGGGCATGATCGGCGAGGGGCGCCTGGAACCCGGCCAACGGCTGCCCACCGAGCGCGATCTCGCGGTCCAACTCGGCATCTCCCGCAGCTCGATGCGCGAGGCGATCCGCGCGCTGACGGTGCTGGGCGTGCTGGAGGCCCGGCACGGTTCCGGGATCTACGTCACCCAGCTGGAGGCCGGCGATCTCCTGGAGACCTTCGGCGTGGTCGCCGACCTGTCCAGGGGACCGCAGCTCGTGGAACTCCTTGAGGTGCGCCGCGTCCTGGAGTCGACGGCGACCGCGCTGGCGGCGGCCCGGATCACGCCGGACCAGCTCGCCGAGGTGGAGAAGCACCTCACCGCGATGAACGCCACCGACGACCCCGAGGAGATCCTCGCCCACGACCTCGCCTTCCACCGCGAGATCGCGACGGCGGCCGGCAACGACACGATGGCCGCCATCCTGGAGGGCCTGTCCTCCCGCACCTTCCGGGCCCGGGTCTGGCGCGGCTACCAGGAGGAGGGCGCCTTCGAACGCACCCGGCGCGAGCACGCGGCCATCCACCGGGCCCTGGTCGCCCACGACCCGGAGGCGGCACGGGCGGCGGCGGCCGCGCATGTGGGCGAGGTGGAGCAGTGGCTGCGG
>NZ_JBSFLV010000100.1:0-34949 GCF_053599215.1 Streptomyces sp. NPDC001002
CTCGCGGCCTCGCGGCCTCGCGGCCTCGCGGCCTCGCGGCCTCGCGGCCTCGCGGTGTCTCGGTGTCTCGGTGCTCCACCCGTGGGTGGAGGCGGCCGGTGTTCAGGATCCACCCGTGATCCACCCCGGCTCCGATCTGCCGGACCGTGCATTTCCGTAGCTTCGAAGACGTCGGCGGCGCTCGCTGCCGGAAACGTCTTCTCGCTCACGGAGGCACTGATGTCCGGGCTGGTCAACGCGCTGGTGATCGTGGCCGTCGTATGTCTCGTGATCGTGCGGCAGTTCCGCGCACAGCAGATCGGCACCGGGAGGCGCTGGTGGCTGGTGCCTGTGGTGCTGGCCGTCGTGGCGCTGCGGGAACCCGGCATAGTCGACGCCCACCACCACACGGAATCGCTCGCCCTGCTCGGGGTCGAGCTGCTCGTGGGCCTCGCTACCGGAGCCGGCTGGGCCTGGACCACCCGCATATGGACGGAGTCGGACGGTGCCGTGTGGAGCAAGAGCACCAAGGCGAGCGTGACCGTCTGGGTCGTCGGGATCGCGCTGCGCGTCGGCCTCTTCGCGCTGGGCGCCGCCCTCGGCGTGCACCAGGACAGCTCCGCCCTGCTCCTCGCCCTCGCGGCCACCCTCCTGGTCCGCTCCGGGATCCTGGTCTGGCGGGCCCAGTCCTTCGCCCCGACGGCGGGTGCGGTCACGGCGTACGGTGACCGCATGGTCCGGCCCGCGCGGAAGGAGCGCGTGTGACGCGGAACTCCTGGTCGAGCTGGCCCTCGCCGGAAGCTCTCGGGCGCAACGGGCTCTCCCGGCCCCGGCGGCTGCTCGCCTGGGTCGTGCGGGGGCTCGTCCTCGGCGTCCTGCTGTGGGGGGCGTTCACCAGCAACCACGAGCGCGGCTGGGCCGTGCTCGTGGGCGTCGGGGTGGTGATCGTCGCGGCCGCGCTGGCCTGGGTCCTGTACCGGACCACGCTCCAGCACAGGATGCTGCCGTCCCTGGTGTCGCTCGCGCTGTTGCAGGGCGTCGGGGTCGCCGCCCAGGCTTCCGGCTTCCGGACGCTCGGTCTCGTCCTGTGGTGCGGCTGTGCGGTCGCCGGCCTGGAACGGCTGCCCCTGAAGGTGGGAGTGCCGGCGGCGGGGCTGGCGCTGGCGCTCTACGGGGTCATCAACAACGACAACCATCTGACGACGGTCGTCACGTGCGTCGGTCTCGGTCTGGCCGGCTACACCCTGCGGCTGGACGCCGAGGCCCGGGGCAACGCCCAGCGGCTGCTTGCCCAGGAGCGGGCCGCCCGGGCGGCGGAGGCCGAGTCGGCGGCACTGGGGGAGCGGGCCCGGATCGCGCGGGAGATCCACGACGTACTCGCGCACAGCCTCTCGGCGCAGTTGGTGCACCTGGAGGCGGCGCGGCTGCTGATCGAGCGGGGAGCCGACCGGGAGCAGATCCTCGACCGGGTGGTGGCCGCCCGGGGCATGGCCCGCGACGGTCTTGAGGAGACACGGCAGGCGCTGTCCGCGCTGCGCGGCGAGATGACGCCGCTGGAGGACTTCCTGGGACAGCTCGTCGGGGTGACGGCCGGGGCCGAGGTCACCATTACGGGTGAGCGCAGACAGCTGCCGGCCGAGGCGTCTCAGGCGGTGCGCAGGGTCGCGCAGGAGGCCCTGACGAACGTCCGCAAGCACGCGCCAGGGGCCAAGGTGCGGGTTCAGCTCGACTACGGGGCGCACCAAGTGACGCTGGACGTGAAGGACTTCGGCGGTTCGCCGGGCGAACTCGCGGGCGCGGGCGGCGGGTACGGTCTCCTGGGCATGCGCGAGCGTGCCGAGCTGCTGGGCGGCTCGCTGCGGGCGGAGCCGGACGAGGAGGGGTTCGTGGTGACGCTGAAGGTGCCCGTATGACGGGAGGGGCGGAGATGCGGACCGCGCGGGTCGTGGTCGCGGACGATCAGACCGTCGTCCGTGAGGGCATCGTGATGCTGCTGGGCCTGTTGCCGGGGATCAAGGTCGTCGGGGCCGCGGGGGACGGGGACGAGGCGGTGAAGCTCGTCGCCGAACTCGCCCCGGACGTGGTGCTGATGGATCTGCGCATGCCGCGCTGCGACGGGGTGGAGGCGACCCGGCGCATCCGTGCGGAGTATCCCGGGACGCAGGTCGTGGTGCTGACGACGTTCGGGGACGACGAGTCCCTGTTCCCGGCGCTGCGGGCGGGAGCGCGCGGCTACCTCACGAAGGACGCCGGGGGCGACGAGATCGTCCGGGCGGTGCACAACGTGCTGTCCGGGGACGCGGGGCTGTCGCCGAGCATCCAACGGCGGCTGCTGGAGCGGCTGTCCGAGCCCGAGCCGCAGCAGGCCGCGGGGCCCGTCGAGCCACCGGACGGGCTCACCGCGCGGGAGACCGAGGTGCTGGTGCTGATCGCGGACGGCCTCAGCAATCAGGAGATCGCCCGTCGGCTGCACGTGTCCACGGCGACCGTGAAGACCCACATCAACAACCTCTTCGCCAAGACGGGACTCAAGGACCGTGCCCAGGCGGTGCGTTACGCGTACGGCAAGGGGCTTGTGCGGCCACCAGCGGGTTAGTCACCTGATGGGGTGAAGCCGGTGGCGAAGAAGAGTCGGGGATCTTCCCGTTCTGTCCATGCTTGGGCATGCAGTCAAGCAACGGTCGTCCCCGCGGAGTCGGGGGTGGTCCCGAGAGTCCGGCCGGGCACCACGAGGGCAGTGCCCCGGCACCAGCGCCCGAAGGGGTGCGGTACGACGACCCGTGGTACGACGCGCTGGCCTCCGGCTGGGGTGAGTCGGCCGGTGTCGGTGTGCCTGAGCCGGTGCCCGCTCCCGCGGTCGTGGCGCAGTGCAGGACGGGCGCGGAGGAGCGGATCGCCGCCGCCGACGTCTACCTCGAAGTGCAGCGCAGCGCGGCCTTCCAGGAGGTGCGCAGCCGGTACCGGAGGTTCGTGGTGCCGGGCTTCGCCGCCTTCTTCGCCTGGTACGTGGGGTACGTGGTGACCGCGACGACCGCGCCGGGGCTGATGGCGCGGCCGGTGGCGGGAGCGGTGAACGTGGCGATGGTCGCGGGGCTCGGACAGTTCCTGACCACCTTCCTGCTCGCCTGGGCCTACGCCCGCCACGCCCGGCTGCGCCGAGACCGAGCCGCGCTCGAACTGCGCTGGGACACCCAGGAACTGACCCGCGGCGTCCGGGGTGGTAGGTCGTGACGGGCAATCACCAGACGCTGGCGTTGCTCCTGTTCAGCGCGTTCGTCGCCGTCACGCTGGCGATCACGACGTGGGTGAGCCGCAACAGGCGTGGTTCGGCGGAGGAGTTCTACGCGGGCGGGCGGCTGTTCTCGCCCATGGAAAATGGTTTTGCCATCGCGGGCGACTACATGTCCGCCGCCTCCTTCCTGGGCGTCACGGGGCTCATCGCGCTGTTCGGCTATGACGGGCTGCTGTATGTGGTCGGCTTCCTCGTCGCCTGGCTGGTGGTGCTGTTCCTCGTCGCCGAACTGGTGCGCAACTGCGGGCGTTTCACGCTCGCGGACGTCATCGCGGCACGGATGCGCGAGCGGCCGGTCCGGATCGCGTCGGGAACTTCCTCGGTCACCGTGTCCGTTCTCTACCTGGTGGCGCAGATGGTGGGCGCGGGCAGCCTGGTCTCGCTGCTGCTCGGTGGGACGAGCGCGGCGGCGCGGGCCTGGACCGTGATCGGCGTCGGCGCGCTGATGGTGATCTATGTGTCGCTCGGAGGGATGCGGGCCACCACCTGGATCCAGATCGTCAAGGCGGTGCTGCTGCTCAGCGGCACGGTCGCGCTGACCGTGCTGGTGCTGCTGCGGTTCCACGGCGACTTCGACCGACTGCTGCTGACGGCGGCCGAACGCAGCGGGCACGGAAACGCGTTCCTGGTACCGGGGTTGAAGTACGGCGGGGACTGGACGGCCCGTTTCGACTTCATCAGCCTCGGCCTCGCGCTGGTCCTCGGCACGGCAGGGCTGCCGCACATCCTGTCCCGCTTCTACACCGTGCCGACGGCCAAGGCGGCGCGCCGTTCGGTGCTCTGGGCGATCGGGCTGATCGGCGGCTTCTACCTGATGACGATCGTCCTCGGCTTCGGCGCGGCGGCGATCGTGGGACCGGATGCGGTACGCGGATCGAACGCGGCCGGCAACACGGCGGTTCCCCTGCTGGCGCTCGATCTCGGCGGCGGCGCCGACTCCACAGGCGGAACGGTTCTCTTCGCGATCGTGGCCGCCATCGCCTTCGCCACGATCCTCGCGGTGGTCGCCGGCATCACGCTCGCGTCCTCCGCGTCCGTGGCCCACGACCTGTACGCGTCCCTGCGGCGCAAGCACGCCAAGCCGTACAGCGAGGTGGCCGTGGCGCGGATCGCCGCGGCGGGCATCGGCGTCGTGGCGATCGCCCTCGGCCTGCTCGCCCGCGACCTCAACGTCGCCTTCCTGGTCGGCCTCGCCTTCGCCGTCGCCGCCTCCGCGAACCTCCCGGTGCTGCTCTACTCCCTGTTCTGGCGCGGCTTCACCACACGCGGTGCCGTGTGGGCCGTATACGGCGGTCTCGTCCCGTCACTCCTGCTCGTGCTGCTGTCCCCGGTCGTGTCCGGCAGCCCCGAATCCCTGTTCCCCGGCGTCGACTTCCAGTACTTCCCCCTGCAGAACCCCGGCCTGGTCTCGATCCCGCTGGGCTTCCTCGCGGGCTGGCTCGGCACGGTCACCTCGGCAGAGGTCCCGGACGAGGCCAAGCATGCGGAGACCGAGGTGCGGTCGCTCACGGGTGCGGGGGCCGTGTAGGGACGGGCGCCTTCATGGCCGTAACCGCTCCGCTGTTACGGCGCCACCCACGCGTACAGGTGCTCCGGGCGGCCCGTGTCGCCGTATTTGAGGGTGAGGCGGAGGCGGCCGGCCTGTTCGAGGTGGCGGAGGTAGCGCTGGGCGGTGGAGCGGCTCAGGCCGGTCTCGGCGGCTACCTCGTGGGCCGAGAGGGGGCGGTCGGAGTGGTGCAGGACGCGGCAGATCAGGTCGGTCGTCGGTTCCGAGTGGCCGCTGGGCAGGCCGGGCGAGGACGGCACCGGCGAGGTGCGCAACGCGCCGAAGATGCGGTCGACCTGCTCCTGGCCGGCCACGCCCCGGCCGCCGACGCGGTCGACGGTGCGGCGCAGGGCGGCGTACGAGTCGAGGCGGGTGCGCAGGGCGGCGAAGGTGAACGGCTTGACCAGATAGTGCAGGGCGCCGAGGCGCATCGCGGCCTGCACGGTCGTCACGTCGCCGGCCGCGGTGATCATGATGACGTCGGTGGTGTGGCCCTGTTCCCGCATGCGGTGGACGAGTTCGAGGCCCGTCTGGTCGGGGAGGTAGTGGTCGAGCAGGACCAGGTCGATGGTGCCCCGCTGCACGCTGGCCAGGGCCTGGGCGGCGCTGTGCGCGCGGGCGGCGACCCGGAAACCGGGAACCTTTCCCACGTACTTGGCGTTGATCTCGGCAACGCGGAAGTCGTCGTCCACGACCAGGACGTCAATCATCGGGCCTCTTTCTGTCAAGGCCAGGCGGGCGTTAAGCCCATGTTTCGGCTCCGCTGTTGTAGCGCGAGCAAAACGAGCACAACAGGCCACAGGAAGCAAAAGAACGGCATGTGCCCACAAGGCTGATGCTGTGGTCCGCGCCACACCTACCGTCCCGGGCCATGAGCCCAGACACCAGCCCCGCCATCGAGCTGCGGGGCGCGAGCAAGACGTTCCGGACCCCGTCAGGGGGACTGCACACGGCCGTCAACGGCCTCGACCTCACGGTCGGGCGTGGCGAGTTCGTGGCGGTCGTCGGCCCCACGGGCTGCGGCAAGTCGACCACGCTGACCCTGGTCAGCGGGTTGGAGGAGCCCAGCGAGGGCGAGGTCCTGGTCGCCGGGGAGCCGGTGCGCGGCGTCGGTGACAAGGTCGGCTTCGTCTTCCAGCAGGACGCCACCTTCCCCTGGCGCACGGTCCTGTCCAACGTCATGGCAGGACCGCGCTTCCGCGGGGTGCCCAAGGCGGAGGCGAAGCAGAGGGCCCGCGAGTGGCTGGCCCGGGTCGGGCTCAGCGCGTTCGAGGACCGCTATCCCCACCAGCTCTCCGGCGGTATGCGCAAGCGTGTCGCGCTCGCCGCGACCTTCGTCAACGACCCCGAGATCCTGCTGATGGACGAGCCCTTCTCGGCGCTCGACGTGCAGACCAGGGCCCTGATGTCGGACGAACTGCTGGAGCTGTGGGAGGGCACCCGCGCCTCCGTCGTCTTCGTCACCCACGACCTGGAGGAGTCCATCGCGCTGGCCGACAAGGTCGTCGTGATGACCGCCGGACCCGCCACCGTCAAGCAGGTCTACGACATCGACCTGCCGCGCCCGCGCAAGGTCGAGTCGGTGCGGCTGGAGTCGCGGTTCATCGAGATCTACCGCGAGATCTGGGAGTCCCTCGGCGAAGAGGTCCGCATCACGCGCGAGAGGGGTGCCGCTCATGTCGCCTGACATCCTCAGCACGCCGGTGGTCGACACGGTCAAGACGCCGCCCGACCGCGCACACTCACGCGCGCGTGCCGCCCGCAGACGCAAGATCGTCGTCGCGGTCTTCCGGGTACTGCTCCTGGTCGCCGTCCTCGGTCTGTGGGAGCTGCTCGCCCGGACCAAGGCCATCGATCCGTTCAACTTCTCGATGCCCTCGAAGATCTGGGACCAGATCTACACCTGGCTGACCCACGGCACCGCACTCGGCTCCCTGGGCGAACAGATCTGGTACACGCTGTACGAGGCACTGCTCGGCTGGGTCATCGGCGTGGCCGCCGGTGTCGTGTGCGGTATCGCTCTGGGGCGGATCACCTTCCTCGCCGACGTACTTGGTCCATACATCAAGGTGCTCAACTCGATCCCCAGGATCGTCCTCGCGCCCATCTTCGTGATCTGGTTCGGCCTCGGGCCCGCCTCCAAGGTCGCCTCCGCCGTCGTCCTGGTGTTCTTCCCGGTGTTCTTCAACGCCTTCCAGGGCGCCCGCGAGGTCGACCGCAACCTGGTCGCCAACGCCCGCATCCTCGGCGCGAGCGACCGCAGGGTGACGCTTCAGGTCGTCATCCCGTCCGCCACCTCGTGGATCTTCACCAGCCTCCATGTGAGCTTCGGCTTCGCCCTGATCGGCGCGATCGTCGGCGAGTACATCGGCGCCACCAAGGGCATCGGCCTGCTCGTCGCGCAGTCGCAGGGCACCTTCAACGCGGCCGGTGTGTACGCCGCGATGGTCATCCTCGCCGTCGTCGCGCTCGTCGCCGAGGGGCTGCTCACCTTCGCCGAGCGCCGCATCTTCCGCTGGAAGCCGACCGGTTCCGACAGCTGACCCCACGGCCCGCCCCGTCCCGCAGCAATCGTCTCCCGGAGCACGCCTCTCCCTGCGGCTGCCTCCCTCGTACCGCCCTCTTCGCAAGGACGTGAACCCCATGCGTACACCCGCCAGATACGCCGCCCTGGCCGCCGCCGGCCTGCTCGCCCTCTCCTCCCTCACCGCCTGCGCCAATGACGCGTCCAGCACCGCGTCCACGGGCTCCGGGAGCAAGGGAGACGGCAAGGGGACGAAGGTCAAGATCATGGTCGGCGGCCTCGACAAGGTCATCTACCTGCCCGCGATGCTGACCCAGCGGCTCGGCTACTTCGACGCCGAGGGCCTCGACGTCGAGCTGCTGAGCGAGCCGGCCGGCGTGCAGGCCGAGACCGCGCTCGTCTCCGGCCAGGTGCAGGGGGCCGTCGGCTTCTACGACCACACCCTCGACCTGCAGACCAAGGGCAAGGCCGTCGAGTCCGTCGTGCAGTTCTCGCACGCGCCCGGCGAGGTCGAGATCGTCTCCAACAAGGCGGCGGACGACATCAGTTCGCCCAAGGACTTCAAGGGGAAGAAGCTCGGCGTCACCGGCCTCGGCTCCTCGACCGACTTTCTCAGCAAGTACCTCGCCGTCAAGAACGGGGTGAAGGTCAGCGACTTCACCCCGGTGGCCGTCGGCGCGGGACCGACCTTCATCGCGGCGCTCCAACAGGGCTCCATCGACGCCGGCATGACGACCGACCCGACCGTCGCCACGATCCTGGACAAGAAGGTCGGCAAGGTCCTCATCGACATGCGGACGCCCGAGGGGTCCCAGGAGGCGCTCGGCGGTCCGTACCCGTCGTCAAGTCTGTACATGCAGACGGACTGGGTGAACGGTCACAAGGACACCGTCCAGAAGATGGTCAATGCATTCGTCAAGACGCTCAAGTGGATGTCCACACACAGTGCTTCCCAGATCGCCGACAAGATGCCCGCCGACTACTCGCAGGGCAACAGCGTCCTGTATGCCAAGGCCATCCAGAGCACGCTGCCCATGTTCACCAAGGACGGCGTGATGCCCGAGAACGGCCCGGAGACCGTCGAGAAGGTTCTCAAGGCGTTCAACCCCAACATCAAGAACGCCAAGGTGGATCTCGCCAAGACATTCACTACCGAGTTCGTGGAGAAGGCGACGGGCTGACATCCGTATGTATGGGGGGGCACGGTCCCTTCCCCCGCCCCCACCCGACCGTGCCCTAGGCGCGGGTCGCCCACACGTAGCGGTGTTCCGGGCGGCCCGCGTCGCCGTACTTGAGCGTGAGCCGGGCCCGGCCCGTGCGCTCCAGGAGCTTCAGATAGCGCTGGGCGGTCTGCCGGCTCACCCCGGTCCGGTCGGCGATCTCCTGGGCGGACAGCGGCCCTTCGGCGTTCATCAGGGACCTGCGCACCAGCTCCGCCGTGTTCGGGGAGTGCCCTTTGGGCAGCCCCGGCTCCGAGGGGGCCGACAGCGCGCCGAAGATGCGGTCCACCTCGGCCTGTTCCGCCTCGCCGCCGCCGTCGAGCGTGCGGCGCAGCTCCGCGTACGCCTCCAGCTTGGCGCGCAGGCCCGCGAAGGCGAACGGCTTGACCAGGTACTGCAGCGCGCCGTGCCGCATCGCGGCCTGCACGGTCGACACGTCCCGGGCCGCCGTCACCATGATCACGTCGGTCTGGTGGCCGCGCCGGCGCATCTCCTGGACGACCGCGAGACCCGTCTCGTCGGGCAGGTAGTGGTCCATGAGGACCAGGTCCAGCCGAGGCAGCGCCTCCATCTGGCACAGTGCCTCGGCCGCGCTGTGCGCCTCGCCGGCGACGCGGAAGCCCGGCACCTTCTCGACATAGGCGGCGTTGACCTGCGCGACCCTCGTGTCGTCGTCCACGACCAGGACATCGATCATCGCGACTCCTCCTCGGCGGACGTGTCCGCGGTTGCCGTCAGGGCCGGTTCCGGCTCGGCCAGCGCCTCGGGCAGCACGACGGTGAACTCCGCGCCGCCGCCCTCCGCCGCGCCCACGGTCGCGCTCCCGCCCTGTCGTTCGGCGAGCCTGCGCACCATGGAGAGCCCGATCCCGCGCCTGCGGTGCGCGGGCGGCTTCTTCGTGGACCATCCGTCGGTGAAGATCAACTCGTGGTTCTCGGCGGGGATCCCGGGCCCCGTGTCGCGCACCCGGAGCACGGCGGTACGTCCCTCCGCGCGCAGCTCGACCTCCACGCGTGCGTGCGGAGTGCCCGCGACGGCGTCGAGCGCGTTGTCCACCAGGTTGCCGACGATCGTGACCAGGCCCCTGGGGTCGATCAGCCGGTCGGGCAGCCGGGTCCGGTCGGAGACCCACAGGGCGACGCCCCGCTCGGCCGCGACGGTCGCCTTGCCGACCAACAGGGCGGCCAGCAGCGGGTCCTGGATCTTCTCGGTGACCTGCTCGGCGGTGGTCCGGTGGTCGCCGACCACCTCCCCGACGAACTCCACGGCGTCCTCGAACATCTCCAGTTCGAGCAGCCCCAGGAGCGTGTGCATGCGGTTGGCGTGTTCGTGGTCCTGCGCGCGCAGGGCGTCGATCAGACCGAGCGTCGAGTCGAGCTCCCGGCCGAGCTGCTCCAGCTCGGTGCGGTCGCGCAGGGTGGCGACGGCGCCGCCGTCGTCGGTGGGCATCCGGTTGGCGACCAGGACGCGCTGGCCGCGCACGGTGAGCAGGTCGGTGCCGGTCACCCGGCCGGCCAGGATGTCGGCCGTACGCCCGCTGCCGAGAGCCTCGTCCGGGAGCCGGCCGACGGCCTGGGCGTCGATGCTCAGTAGACGGTGCGCCTCGTCGTTCAGGAGCCGTATGCGGCCGGCGCGGTCCAGGGCGACGACGCCCTCCCGGATGCCGTGGAGCATCGCCTCGCGCTCCGCCAGCAGCCCCGAGATGTCGGAGAACGCCAGGTCGCGGGTCTGCCGCTGGACCCGCCGGGAGACCAGCCAGGCGGCCAGCGCGCCGACGGCCAGGGCACCGCCGGCGTAGGCGAGCAGCCCCGGTATGGCGCTGAGCAGCCGGGCGCGCACGCTGTCGTAGGCGATGCCGACCGAGACCGCCCCGATGATCCGGCCGTCGGCGTCCCGCAGGGGCACCTTGCCGCGGGCCGAGCGGCCCAGGGTGCCGCTGTCGATCTCCATGACCTGTCGACCGGCCAGCGCCTGGCTGGGGTCGGTCGAGACGGTCCTGCCGATCTGCTTCAGGTCCGTGTGCGACCAGCGCACCCCGCGCCAGTCCAGCACCACGATGTACTCCGCGTCGGTGGCCTTGCGGATCCGCTCCGCCTCCGTCTGGACCGGTCCGTCGACGGTCGGGGCGGTGTTCTGCACGTCCTCGGCGATCTGCGGCTGCTCCGCGGTCGTCTGCGCGATGGCCAGCGCGCGGTGCATCGCCTCGTTGTCGAGCTGATCGCTCAGCGGCGCGAGGAACAGCCCGGTCGCGAGCACCGCGACCCCCGCGGCGATCGCCACCTGCATCAGCAGCACCTGCGAGAACACCCGCTTCGGCAGACCGAGGCGCAGGCGTCGTGCGGGGGGCGTGGGGCTCATACCCACGACGGTACGTGGACGCGTGGGGACTGCCGTAGGGGGATGTGGTGTGGATCTCTTGATCAATACGTACGGCGACCTAGTTGTCTGTACGGGCGTCAGCCCGCGAGCGCTGTCACCGTCGCCGATGCCGTCATCTCGCGCACCGCCACCACATCCATCCGCGCGGGCGAGCCGAGGACCGACGTGCCGCAGGTCTCCGGCCGCGGTGGCAGGGACGCGCCCTGCGCCACCACGACCCGCCAGTGCCGTCCGTCCGTGTGCGCGACGGTCACCTCCCAGCGCGGTGCCGCGCCCGCCGTCCCCACGACCCGCAGCGCGTCCGCCGCGTCCTCGTGCGCGGCCCTGCGCACGGCCAGCTCGGCGGCCTGACCGGGCCGTTCCCAGGCGGAGCGCCCGCGGCACCCCTCCGCGACGATCCGTCCCTCCTGGGCGCTGTGCAGGATCTCCTTGACGGCATGGGCCTCGGCGCGGCCGTACGCGTACCCGTACGGCAGGACGAGCAGCGTCGGTGAGAAGCGATGTCCACCCAGATGGGTGACCTCCCAGACCCCCTCCACCCCGGAGGCGTCGAGTTCGGCGGCCAGCGGACGGCCGAGCAGGGCGCAGCAGCGGTCCCGCTTGCCGTTGGTGCAGACGAGGGCGAGCGGATCACCTTCGTGGGGCCGGGCGTCGAGCACGGAGTCGAAGGTGTGGTGCTCGCCCCGGCCGAGCGCGGCGAAGTCGAGGTCCAGCAGCTCCCGCGGATCGCAGGTCGTGGCCGAGTGCAGCCAGGTCCTGCCGGGTACGGTGTGGGCCGCGTACACCTGCCGCTCCGACGGCGTGCCGCAGTCCGCGTGCCGCCCCGGTCGGCGGATGAGCGCGATGCGTACGCCGGTGCCCTGCGCGGCAGCCTTCAGGGCGCGGCCCAGTGCCGGATCCAGGTGGCTCGATGTGAGCGCCTTGGCGCCCCAGGGGCCGGGCTGTTCCAGCAGCAGCCAGGTGCTCGCGGTCGCGGCGGTGCCCGAAATGGGCTCGTCGAGATCCCGGGAGACTGTTGAGCACGTACTCACAGAGGTGAGCCTAACCTGACTTGAACCAGGGCGACTTCCGGCCTGCCCGTCGGCTACTCCGGTAGTGGCTGGGGCGGTTTCGGACCGACGTAGTGGCCGCTCGGGCGCATACGCAGCGGGCGTTCGCCGTACTCCTCCATGGCGTGCGCGATCCAGCCCGCCGTACGGGCGACGGCGAAGATCGTCTCGCCTGCCGTGGCGGGCATCCCGGTGGACGCCGTGAGCACGGCGAGGGCCAGGTCGACGTTGGCGTGCAGCGGGGTGTGGCGGGCGGTGACGGTCACGATGTCGCGGGCCGCGGCGAGGGCGGGCGCGGCCTTGGGGATGTCCTCCAGGAGGCCGAACAGGACACGCGCGCGTGGGTCCTCGCCGGGGTAGAGCCGGTGCCCGAGGCCCGGGATGCGGCGGCCGGCCCGGAGTTCGTCGGCGATCACGGGGGCCGCGTCGCCCTGGTCGAGGACGTCGAGGAGCAGCCGGTGGGCGAGGCCGCTCGCCGCTCCGTGCAGGGGGCCTTCGAGCACGCCGAGCCCGGCGGAGACGGCCGCGTAGGCGTGCGCGCGGGCCGACGCGGCGACCCGCACGGCGAGGGTCGAGGCGGCGAGGTCGTGGTCGACGAGCAGGGCGAGCGCGGTGTCCAGTGCGCGCAGGGAGGCCTCGTCCGGGTCCCGCCCGCTCAGGCGTGCCCAGAGGCGGTCGGCCAGCGGGCCCGTGTCGCGGTGGCCGCGCCGGGCCGGCGGGAGGGCCGTGACGAGCGTCGGGACGAGGGTGCGCGCGGTGCCCAGCACGGCGTCCTCGGAGAGGTCGAAGCGCAGCGGGTCCGCGGTGGCGGCGGCGATCGCCGCGACCCTCAACCGGTCGGTGGGACCCGCGTGTTCGGGCAGCGCGTCGACGGCACGGCGGGCCACGGCGACGGAGGCCTCGGGCGCCGTGAACTCGACGCCGGGGCGCAGTCGGCCCGTCCAGAGCCACTCCGCGACTTCTTCGTAGGAGTGGCGCGTGGCCATCAATGTGGCGTCCACGCCGCGGAAGTAGTAGCGGTCCGACTCGATCAGCGTGATGCGGGTGCGGACGGCCAGCTCGCCCCCGGAGCCCGAACTCCCGGCGCTCTCCCGTCTGTTGCGCCGGGCGAGCGCCTCCACCTCCTTGGCGTCGAAGGTGCTGCCCCGGCCGCCGGGCACGCGTCGGCTGCCGAGCTGACCGCGGCTCACGTAGGCGTACACGGTCTCGGATTTCACGCCCAGCACTTCGGCGGCTTCCTTGGTGGTCAGCCGGCGTTCGGCGGGACCGGCGGCGGGGTCTTGATCGCGCATGGGGTCACCGTAGTGGCACAAGGACACATGGATTCGTGCATTGACTGAATCAATGTTGATGGCAATGAAGTCAATCATGGACAGATGGCTCGCCCAATGTCGCCGACCGCGCAGCCGCCCCGTACGCCCACCGTCCTCAATGACGAAGAACGCCCTCCCGAAGAGAGGGCGTTCTCGCTGTCACGCGATGGGTCAGCCGATGCTGGGCTTCAGGCTCGGCCGGTCCGCGTAGTCCGCGTTCGCGATCGGGATCCGGGCGAGGTACTCCTCCGGGACGTCGAAGGCGTCCACCAGGGTCATCAGGTGGGGGGCCAGGTCGGCGACGACCGACTCCGAGGTGCGGTGCAGGGACGTCACCTGCTCCGCGGTCATCAGACCGGCGGCGATCAGGTCGCCGGTGTGCTCGCGGAGCTGGTCGAGGAGGAACAGCCGGGACAGGTTCTCGAGGAGGAACCGGGTCCGGGCGTTGGTGGCGCGCCCGGCGGCGGCGCGCAGGGCGTCGGCGGCCTGCAGCCGGACGTGCGCGGAGACCATCTCCAGGGCGGCGCCGGAGGTCTCGTTCCAGCGGCCCAGCGGGTCACCGGACGGGCCGCCACGCAGTGCTTCGCAGGCGCGTTTCTGCCAGATGCGCTCGGCGGAGGCCAGCAGATCCCGCAGGAAGCCCAGGTCGGTGAGGTCCCGTCCGGCAGGCAGGACCGGCGCGGCGGGGCCCGAGTCGTGGCCGAAGACCATCTCGGACGCGGCCTTCAGCCAGATGACCAGGTTGTCGCCCTCGGCGGTGATGCCGCCCTCGACGTTGCCCGGCAGATCGGCGATGCCGTTCGCCGGGAACAGCCCCTGGGCGCCGCATCGTTCGCGGGCCTCGACGGTGATCTTCCGGGCCTGCCAGGTGATCCATCCCTTCGCGACGGCGATCAGGCGTTCCAGCCGCTCGCGCTCCTCGCGGTCGGTCTCGTCGTGAGCGACCCAGCGCTCGACCGCGGAACGGTGCAGGAAGGTCATCGCGTAGGCGGTGGCGATCGAGTGCAGCAGCCGGCCGTGATGGCTGCGGTGGGCGGTGAGGGGGACGCGCCGGCCCGGCTTGGTGTCGCTGATGTGCCGGTGGTGGGCGTAGCGCGTGGCGATCGTCAGGGCGGCCCGGGCCATGCCGAGAGTGCCCGCGCTCATGCAGAGCTTGCCGACGGTGACCCGGCCGACGGAGCGGAGGAAACGTTTCCGCTTGTTGCCGAGGACGCTGGTGAGCCGGCCCTCCTCGTCCAGCCGGCCGTGGTCGGCCTCCAGCATGGCCTCGCGGGGCAGCCGGACATGGTCGAAGGAGGTCAGGCAGTGGTCGACCGGGGTGCCCGCGCGGTCGGCGAGGCGGCGGACCCGGACACCGGGCAGATGGCCGTTCTCGTCGCTGAGCGGTGTGAGGAAGAGGAAGACGCCCTGGTCCACGCCGTCGACCAGGAGGCGGGCGGCGACCACGGCGGACTTCGGACCGCCGGTCAGACTGGTGTTGGGCATGAACTTCCGGGCGCCCGGGGCGGGGGTGTTCAGCACGAACCCGCCGGTCTCGCGGTCGAACTCCGCGGTGGTCCGCAGCGCGGCCACGTCGTTCCCGTGCTCCAGCTCGGTGCACAGGAACACCCCGGTGCGCCGCATGGAGGTGAAGGCCGACAGGTCGCGCCGGTCGGCGTCGTGATCGAGCAGGCTGCCCAGGAAGAGGTTGTAGTGGATGCTGGCGACGGTGCACAGCCCGCCGTCCACGTAGCCGGCCCACTCGTGCAGGGCGGTCAGCCGGCGGGTGTCGCGGACCAGGGCCTCGGCGTCCGCCGCGGCGTCGTTCACCAGGCGCAGTCGGTGGTACGAGAGGGTGGCGCGCTCCCGCGGGGTGAGTCCCGGACGGAAGGCGAAGTCCGCGCCGCCGGTGAGGCGACGCCAGGTGCCGTGGACGAGCTCGCGCTGATCGCCCTCGAAGAGCAGACCGGTGAGTTCGTCGAGGGCGCTGCCGCCGACCGGATGGATGGTGGGTGAGGAGGGGACCGGCTCCTCGATTCCCCCGAAAACAGTCCCCAGTGCGTGCCGATACGGTGCCTTGACAGGGCGGAACATCAGATTTCCCCCAATTTGAGTGCCCAAGCCAGACAGAGAAGTGGTGCGCTGGGGAGAAACCTACGGACCAAACGGTTTGGTTTTCAAGTCTTGAAAAACCGGGGCGGTGGTTTTATTCTGAGACTTGTCGCGCGAGGTACGGAGGCATGTTGTGGCACAGCAGGATCGGGCAATCCGGACTCGGAGCAAGATCGTCCTGGCGGCGGCCGAGCTGTTCGACGAGGTCGGCTACGAGGCGGCGACGATCGCCGAGGTCATCAAGAAGTCCGGGGTCACCAAGGGAGCGCTGTACTTCCACTTCTCCTCCAAGGAGGAGCTGGCCCAGGAGGTGCTGGCCGGCCAGGTGGCCGCGATGCCCCCGGTGGTGCCCCAGGACCTGGTCCTGCAGCAGAGCCTGGACGAGGCGCTGCTGTTCGCCCATCTGCTCAGTCTCGGCGACCCGATGGTGGCCGGCAGCGTCCGGCTCACCGTCGAGCAGGGGTCACGGCAGGACGGCCTGGACCGGCGGGTGCCCATGCAGGCCTGGATCGACCACAACCTCGAAGTGCTCACCCAGGCCAAGGCCGCGGGCGAGCTGCTGCCGCACGTGGACATCGCCGCCACGGCCGCCCTGTTCACCGGGTCGTTCACCGGAGTCCAGGTGCTGTCCAAAATACTGACCGGCCACGCGGACATGGTCGAGCGGGTGACAGACCTCATGCGCAGCCTCATGTCCGCCATCGCGGTCCCCAGTGTGCTGGTCCGGTTGGACTTCGCGCCGGGCCGGGCGGAGCGGGTGTACACCGACGCACTCCGCCGGCGTGAGGAGCGGGTGGTCACCGCGGCGGTGTGACAGTGCCGGAGGTGATCCGGCACTACGGGGGGAGGGGGCGCTGAGGCCCCTGGTTCTCCTCGGTGGGTGTGCTTGCGCAGGGGGATGCAGTGCGACGCAATGCAACGCAAGGCGACAACTACCGAACGGGGTCGACATGAAGGTGCTTTCCGGTGTCCATGTACTGGACGTGACCGGGCAGGACATCGCCGCCGAGACCGCGCTGCTGCGCGAGCGCGGACCGGCCGTCGAGGTCGAACTGCCGGGCGGCATACGGGCCTGGGCCGTGGTCCGGCAGGAAATGGTGGAGCGGCTGCTGGTCGACCCGCGGGTCTCCAAGGACGCCCGGCGTCACTGGCCGGCCTTCGTCGAGGGGCGGATCACCCCCGACTGGCCGCTGTTCCCGTGGGTGGCGAACGAGAACATGCTCTTCGCCTACGGGGCGGAACACGCGCGGCTGCGAAGACTCGTCGCGGGCGCCTTCACCGTACGGCGTACCGCGGAACTGGGGCCGCGCGTCGAGGAGTTGACCTCCGCGTTGCTGGACGAGCTGGCCGGCGCGGCGGCCGGGGAGCCGGTCGAACTCCGGTCCTCCTTCGCCGAGTTGCTGCCCCTCCAGGTGGTTTGCGAACTGTTCGGCGTGGCCGAGGGGCCGATGCGCGACGAACTGTGCGGGGCGCTGCGCATGGTCTTCTCCTCCAGCGCCTCGGCGCAGGCGATCGAGGAGGCCCGGGGCACCGCGTTCCGGCTGCTGGCCGAACTGGTGGCGGACCGGCGGCAGCACCCCGGCGACGACCTGACCTCCTCGCTGATCGCCGCACGCGACGACGAGGACCGGCTCAGCGAGAACGAACTCCTGGGCACGCTCTTCCTGATGATCGCGGCCGGCCAGGACACCACCTCGACGCTCATCGTCAACGGCGTCGGCGCGCTGCTGACCGACCCCGCTCAGCTGGAGCATGTGCGCGCGGGCCGGGCGAGCTGGGAGGACGTGGTCTCCGAGACCCTGCGGGTGCACGGTCCGGCCTCCTACTCGCCGATGCGTTTCGCGGTGGAGCCCATCGACCTGGACGGCGTGCGGATCGAGCGCGGTGATCCCATCCTCGTCTCCTTCGCCGCGGGCGGGCACGAGACCGAGCGGCACGGGGAGGATGCCGCTCGCTTCGACCTGCTCCGCGCCGACCGGGACCTTCTCGGCTTCGGGCACGGTACGCATCGCTGCCTGGGGGCCCCGCTGGCCATCCTGGAGGCCGCCGTCGCCTTCCGGTCATTGTTCGAGCGCTTCCCCGGACTCGCCCTGGGCTGCCCCCCGGAGGAATTGCGTCCGCTTCCGACCTTCCTATTGAACGGGTACGGCAGGCTGCCGGTGCTGCTGCGCCCGTAGGTCTCCGCAGGCGGGGCCGGTCGGCGCCCGTCCGCGCGCAAGGGGTCCGCGTCCGTGGGGTGCGGACCCCTTTGCATGTCCGCGGGTCGGATGCGGGTGCGTGGCGGGCGTCCGTTCCCAGCCGATTACCGTGCACAGGGCGTCCTTTGACTACAAACCGCATCGTCGGTTTGTTAGGCTGGGTTTTCGATGGTGAACCCAGAAAGTGACGGAGTCCATGGCCATGCAGGAACGCGCGATCCGTACGCGCAACGCCCTCATCAAGGCTGCGGCCGAACTGTTGGACCAGGAAGGCCCGGCCTCGGTCTCGCTGGCGACCATCAGCGCCAAGGCCGGTGTCAGCAACGGGGCGTTGCACTTCCACTTCCCCAACAAGGCGGCGCTTCTGGACGCGGTCGCCATCGAGGCGCAGGCGCGGCTGCACCGGATCATCCGCCGGCGTGACCGGCGCACCGTGCAGGTGCTCATCGACGCCAGTCACGACCTCGTGCAGGGTCTGGGGCGGGACGTGGTGCTGCGGGTCGGCTTCCGGCTCAGCGGCCGTGCCGAGCGCTCCGAGGCGGCGCCGGACCTGTGGCGCGACTGGCAGCGCTGGGTCGAGGTCACGCTCGCGCGGGCGGACGGCGAGGGGGCCCTGGTGTCCGACGCCGCGCCCGAGGAGCTGGCGGCCGTCGTGGTGGCCGTGGGGGCCGGTCTGCAGGCCCGGGGGGAGGACGACGTCCGCTGGCTGGAGCGGGGCGTGCTGACGCGGTTCTGGGCGCTGGTGCTGCCCCGCATCGTGGGCAGTTCCGCGCGCCACCACTTCTCCCCGGCCGGATTCGTGCCGGGGGGCGGCGAGGGGCAGGGGCTTTAAGAAACTGGCATGCTGGTTTCTTTGCTATGGACGGCACCTCTCTGACCTGGCATTCGGTGGGTTTTGCCCCCTTTCGTTCGCAGCCGTCAAGGCGGTTTCCGGTTGAGAACCACTTGACAAACAGTACAGGCGGTTTGTTTCATGGGGTTAGCAATCGGACTGTCAAACGCGTGGGGGAAAAATGCAGTTCAACCTGCTTGGCCCGCTCGAAGTCGTCGCCGACCGGGCGCTGCCACTGGGTGGCGTCGTCCAACGGGCCACCCTTGGCTATCTCGTGCTCAACCCGAACAAGGTCGTCGCCACCAGCCGTCTGATCGGGGCCCTGTGGGGCGACGACGCACCGATGACCTCGCGGAAGATGGTGCAGAACGCCGTCTCCGGCATTCGCAGGCTCCTCGATCAGGCGGGCGCCGACAGCCGCGGCATCCGCCTCGTCACCGCCCCGCACGGCTACCAGCTGCACCTCGACACCGAGTGCGTGGACGCCTTCCGCTTCCGCCGGCTCGCCGCCGCGGGCCGCGCCGAACTCGGTGCGGGCTTCCCGGAGCAGGCCGCCGAGTCGCTCGCCCAGGCGCTCGGCCTGTGGCGCGACTCGGTCCTCGTCGACCTCGCCGAGGGCGGCATCGGCTGGCCCGTCTTCGCCCAGCTGGAGCGTGAGCGGCTCACCGCCTACGAGGACTGGGCGGCTGCCGGGCTCGAACTCGGCCGGCACCACGAGCTCGTCGTGGACCTGGAGCAGGCCGCCGCCGCCACACCGACCCGCGAGCGGCTGTGCCACCAGCTCATGCTCGCCCTCTACCGCTGCGGGCAGCAGACGGAGGCGCTCGCCGCCTACCGCCGTACCCGCCAGGCGCTCGTCGACATCCACGGGCTCGACCCGACGCGCGACCTCCAGGAGATGGAGCGCGCGATCCTCAACCAGGAGCCGCGCCTCCTGGGCCGCCACCCGCAGCTCGTCTGAGTGAATTCCGGGCCGGGAACGGGACCGGGAATGGGTCCGGGCACGGGACCGGGAATGGGGCCGGGAATGGGTCGGCTCGCGAGAAATACAGGGGTGGGCTAGGGGATTTCCGCGGCGGCCGGAAATCCTACCCTTTCCATAAGGCTTTTCCGCAAGGAAGAGTTCCGTGACCGGAAAGGGAGGGGTCGTCATGTCCGCCGATTCGTTCGATCACGTCGTCAGTTCCGAGATAAGCCTGAATGTCGCGCTCGATGCCGCGATCGGTATTTTCACCGGCCGGCTCGACTCGTTCGCCGGGGATTCGCAGGAGAGCGCCGCGGAGCGTGCCGAGCGGTACAGCGCGCTCGCCTGGCGTCACCCCGCCCTGCTGCCGGAATGACCCGGCGGGCCGTCATCGCGCCGCTGCTGCCGCCGTCCGTCGTCTTCGCCGAGGAGCCGGGGGACCCGCCGTACCCCGGCCTGTCGGCCGAGGAAGCCGCCGAGGTGGCCGGGGCCGTGCCGGAGCGCAGGCGTGAGTTCACCACCGTACGACTGTGTGCCCGTCGGGCCCTGGCGCAGCTGGGGCTTCCCGCGCTGCCCCTGCTGCCCGGGCCCGGCGGGGCGCCGCGCTGGCCGGCCGGTGTGGTCGGCAGCATGACGCACTGCACCGGCTACCGGGCCGCCGCGCTCGCCCGGCGGCGCGATGTCGTGGCGCTCGGCATCGACGCCGAGCCCGCGACACCGCTCGCCGACGGTCTGCTGGAGGCCATCGCGCTGCCCGGCGAACAGGCGCATGTACGGCGGCTGTCGCACGGCCGGCCCTCGATCGCCTGGGACCGGCTGCTGTTCAGCGCCAAGGAGGCGGTGTACAAGTCGACGTTCCCGGCGACCGGTGTGCGGCTCGGCTTCGAGGACGCGGCGATCACGCTCGACCCCGTCGACGGATCCTTCCGGGCCCGGCTCGTGGCCCCCGGCCTGCTGCTCGACGGGGAGCCCCGCGCCGTGCTCACCGGACGGTGGACCGCCGCCCGCGGGCTGCTGCTCACCGCGGTCGTCCTGGCCGCCGCCGACCGCGCGCCGCCCGCCGGCGGGCCCTGAGGCGGGCGTACGAGAAGGGGGCGCCCGGACTCTCCGGGCGCCCCCTTCTCGTGTCCACCGCTGTCACGAACGGAGCATCTCCGCCACCAGGAAGGCCAGTTCGACCGACTGGTCCGGGTTCAGACGCGGGTCGCAACTGGTCTCGTAGCGCAGGGCCAGGGCCTGCTCGTCGATCTGCTCGGCGCCGCCCAGGCACTCGGTGACGTCGTCGCCGGTGAGCTCGATGTGCAGGCCGCCGGGGTGGGTGCCGAGCGTCCGGTGGACCTCGAAGAAGCCTCTGACCTCGTCGAGGATGTCGTCGAACTTGCGGGTCTTGTAGCCGCTGGCCGCCTCGTAGGTGTTGCCGTGCATCGGGTCGCACTGCCACACCACCCGGTGGCCGCTCGCCTCGACCTTCTGCACGATCGCCGGCAGCACGTCCCGGACCTTCCCGCTGCCCATCCGGCTGATCAGGGTGAGCCGGCCCGGCACGTTGTCCGGGTCGAGGCGCTCGACGTACTCGACGGCCTGCTCGGGCGACGTGCCGGGGCCGAGCTTCAGCCCGATCGGGTTGGCCAGCAGTCCGGCCAGCGCGATGTGGGCGCCGTCCGGGCGGCGGGTGCGCTCGCCGATCCACAGCATGTGCGAGGACAGCCCGTACAGCCGGGGCTCGCCCGAGGCGGCTGGCGCCCAGCGCAGCAGGCCCTGTTCGTACTCCAGCAGCAGCGCCTCGTGGCTCGCGTAGATCTCGGTGGCGTGCAGGGCGCCGTGGTCGGCGCCGGAGGCAGACATGAACGCCAGACCGCGGTCGATCTCGCCGGCCAGTGCCTCGTATCGTTCGCCCGCGCGGGAGGCGCGTACGAAGTCGCGGTTCCAGTCGTGCACCCGGCCGAGGTCGGCGAGGCCCGAGGCGGCCATGGCGCGGACCAGGTTGAGGGAGGCGGCCGAGTTCGCGTAGGCGCGCAGCATCCGGGACGGGTCCGGGACCCGGGCGCCCGGGGTGGGGTCGAGGGAGTTGACGATGTCGCCGCGGTACACCGGCAGGCCCAGCGCGTCCGTGGCGTTGGAGCGGGGCTTGGCGTACTGCCCGGCGATCCGTCCGATCTTCACGACCGGGAGGCTGGCCGCGTAAGTCAGCACGACCGCCATCTGCAGCAGGGTGCGGATGTTCGCGGTGACGTGGGACTCGGTGTTGCCGTCGAAGGTCTCCGCGCAGTCGCCGGCCTGCAACAGGAACGCCCGCCCCAGTGCCACCTGCGACAGCCGTTCCTGGAGGCGGTCGACCTCGCCCGGTACGACGAGGGGCGGCAGCTGGGTGAGCGCGTCCCGGGCGGCGGCGGCGCGGTCCGGGTCCGGCCAGGTGGGCTGCTGATCGGCCGGCCGCGCCGCCGCGTCCGCCAGCCGGGCCTCGATGTCGTCGGGGAACCGGGCGAGGGCCCGGGGCCGCGGGTCCGTGATGTCGCCGATGGTGGGATTCATGCGCGCAGGCTAGGAAGAGGCCGGCCACGCGGGAGGAACCGCGGCGACACTCACCGGGAACCCTCGGGCGGCGGGGGTCTGCTCGGCCTGCGCGCATGGTGGGGCGCGGGTCGAGGAACTCGCGGTACGGGGCCCGGTTGTCGGGAGGGGGTGTGGGCGCTCGGGTGGACGGGGGGCCGGGGTGGTGGCCGTGGGTAGCTGGCGGGTCTCGGGCGGGAAACCCTCGGGCGGTGCCGACGGCGGCGGCGCGCACCAGCCGGGGGCGCAGGACGACTCCGTCGCGGACGGCGCTCAGCGGTTCCTGGGAGGCGATGGCGAGGGAGAGCGCGGCGGGGTGCGGGTCGAGGAATTCCCGGTGCAGGTCCGGCTGTCGGGACAGGGGTGGGCGGTCGGGTGGATGAGGAGGCCCGGGATGGTGGCCGTGCGCAGCAGGCGGCATTCGTCGGGAACGCCCGGCGGCGCCGGTCCGCTCAGTCCGCCCGCGCCGCCGGGTGCAGGTTGAAGAACTCGCGGTACAGCTCCAGTTGTCGGGACAGCATGTCGGCGCCCGGGTGGGTCGGGAGGCCCAGGGTGGTGGCCGTGTGTAGCAGGCGGGTTTTGGGTGGGGTCATGATGATGTCCGCTACCAGGGTGCCGGGGCTCAGGCGTGCCGGGTCGAAGGGGAGTGGGTCGTCCTCGCGGAGGCCCAGTGGGGTCGCGTTCACCACGATGTCCGCCGCCTCGGCGCTCGCGGGCGGGCTGTGCCGTACGACGCCGGGGGCGTGGTCGGACAGGCGGTCCAGGAGGGCGCGGACCCGGGCGGGGTCCAGGTCCACGACGTCGAGGCGGGCCACGCCGGCCAGCACCAGCGCGGCCGCGATCGCGCCGCCCGCCCCGCCCGCGCCGACCAGCGTCACCGAGCGGCCGGCCGGCGGGTGACCGGCGGCGACCAGACCGGCGACGAAGCCGGTGCCGTCGAAGTTCTCCGCGTACCAGCGCCCGTCCTCGCCGCGCCGCAGCGCGTTGGTGGCGCCCGCCAGCCGCACCGTGGGACTGAGCACGTCGGCGAAGGCCCGGGCCGCGGCCTTGTGCGGGACCGTCACCAGCAGGCCGTCCACGTTGCCCGCCCGCTGCAGGCCCCGTACCACCTCGCCCAGGTGGGCGACGGGGGCGTGCACCGGCACCAGGACCGCGTCCAGGCCGAGCTCGGCGAAGACCGGATTGAGCAGCTCCGGCGCCCGCACCTGCCGTACCGGATCGCCGAGCACCGCGAACAGCCGGGTACGGCCGGTGATCCTCGGGACCGCACCGGGGGAATGCGACATCGAAAGGCCTCCGATCGATTCGCACCGGGAGAGCGTCGGTCGACTCTCCGGGTGAGCAGCGGGAATTACCTCTGCATTGCGCCACACTCGCCCGCCGCATACCCCTCGCATACCCGGACGGCCACCGATACAGGGTCCTGATAGGGGGGTTGATAGTGGTCCACGGGCACGGCCGGAATGTGACTCTGAAGTCTCCGGTAAAAGCCTGCCCGTGTAGTCCCTGAGTCTCCTTTCCCTGAGAGGTGTTCCGCCATGCTGCGAACCGAATTGATCCGGCCGGTGCCCCAGCTGCTGAGGGCGAACGCCGATCGCTTCGGAACGAAGACCGCCTACCGCGACGCCACCCGCGGTGTGACCCACGCCGAACTGGAGGCCCGTACCCGCAGGCTCGCCGGTCATCTGGCGGCGCTGCGGCTCCAGCCCGGCGACCGGGCCGCGATCCTGCACGGCAACAGCGTGGAGTTCGTCGAGAGCTACCTGGCGATCACCCGGGCGGCAGCCGTCGGCGTCCCCCTCAACCCCCGGCTGACCGAGCCCGAACTCGCCCACCTCCTGGACGACAGCGGGGCCCGGGTCCTGATCACCGAACCCGCCCTCCTGGACGTCGTCGGCCGGCTGGTGAAGGACCGCCCGCACCTCAAGGTCGTCGTCACCGGAGACGGGCCCGCGCCCGCCGGCACCGTCTCCTTCGAGAAGCTCGCGACGACCGAACCCGCCGAGCCCGCACGCGACGACCTCGGCCTCGACGACGTCGCCTGGATGCTCTACACCTCCGGCACCACCGGCCGCCCCAAGGGCGTGCTGTCCACCCAGCGCAACTGCCTGACCTCGGTGGCCGCGTGCTACGCCCCGATACCCGGCCTCACCCACGAGGACCGGGTCGTCTGGCCGCTGCCGCTGTTCCACAGCCTCGCCCACATCGTCTGCGTGCTGACCGTCACGGCCGTCGGCGCCACCGCCCGGATCGTCGACGGCTTCTCCGCGGACGAGATCCTCGACGCCGTACGCGAGGAACGGGCGACGTTCCTGGCGGGCGTGCCCACGATGTACCACTACCTCGTGCAGGCCGCGAAGGCCGGTGGCTTCACCGCGCCCGATCTGCGGATGTGCCTGGTCGGCGGGGCCATCACCACCGCCGAGCTGCGCCGCTCCTTCGAGGAGGTCTTCGGCGCCCCGCTGCTGGACGCCTACGGCTCCACCGAGACCTGCGGCTCCATCACCATCAACTGGCCCACCGGCGCCCGGGTCGAGGGCTCCTGCGGACTGCCCGTGCCCGGCCTCGACGTCCGGCTCGTCGACCACGAGAGCGGCGAGGACGTCCCCGTCGGCGCCGAGGGCGAGGTCTGGGTCAAGGGCGCCAGCGTCATGGTCGGCTACCACAACCAGCCCGAGGCCACCGCCGCCGCCCTGCGCGACGGCTGGTTCCGCACGGGCGACCTGGCCCGCCGCGACGAGCAGGGCTACTTCACCGTCACCGGCCGCATCAAGGAACTGATCATCCGCGGCGGCGAGAACATCCACCCCGGCGAGGTGGAGGACGTCCTGCGCACCGTGCCCGGCGTCGCCGACGTGGCGGTCGCGGGCCGCCCCCACGAGGTGCTCGGCGAGGTCCCGGTCGCCTTCCTCGTCCCCGGCCCGCAGGGCGTCGACCTGGAGCGCCTCTTCGAGACCTGCCGGCAGCGCCTCGCCTACTACAAGGTCCCGGAGGAGCTGTACGAGATCGACCGCATCCCCCGCACCGCCTCCGGCAAGATCATGCGGCACGTCCTGCTCGGCCGCCCGGCCCGGCTGCGCGCCTCCGGCGACGGCCGCTACGACTCCCTCCTGCGCACCGACTGGCTGCCGCTGCCCTCGGTGCCCGCCCCGCCGGCGGTGCCCGGCCGCTGGGCGCTGGCCGGCGACATCTTCGGCACCGAACTCACCGGCGCCCTGCGCGAGTCGGGCCACACCGTCGAGACCCACCTGTCCCTGGGCGGCCTGGCCGACCTCGCCGAGGTCGACGCACTGGCCGGGATCGACGCCCTCGACTCGCTGGTCGAGGACCTCGCCGCCGGAGCCGAGGCCCCCGACACCGCCGTACTCCTGCTCGGGGAGGTCCACGGCACCGGGCCGGTCGGGCGCACCGAGGGGATCGAGGCGCTCGTCACCCGGCTCGGCGAGGCGCTCGACGGCTGGCTCGCACAGCCGCGCACCGCCGGACTGCCGCTCGTCGTCGCCACCCGGGACGCCGTCGCCACCGGGCCCGACGACGCGCTCGACGGTCTCACCCACGCCGCCGTGTGGGGCCTCGTGCGCTCCTACCAGACCGACTTCCCCGACCGGTTCGTGCTGGTCGACCTCGGAGCCGACGAGGAGGACGACGCCACCGGGCTCGCCGCCGCGCTCTCCCTCGCCGTCGCCTCCCAGGAACCGCAGAGCGCCGTCCGCGACGGAGTCGTCCTGCGCCCCAGGCTGGTGCGCGCCGCCGCCGTCGGCAGCGCCCACGCCGCCGCCGGCGCGCGCCGCACCGGCATGCCCGACACCAGCGGCACCGTCCTGGTCACCGGCACCGACCCGGCCACCGCCGAGCACCTCACCCGCCACCTCGCCGCGGTGTACGGCGCCCGCCGCATCCTGCTGGCCGGCAAGGACGCCCGCGCACACGCCGATCTGCGCGGCGAACTCGCCCGCGCCGGCGTCGACGTACGCGTCGAGACCTGCGACACCGCCGACCGCAAGGCGCTCGCCAAGCTGATCGCCCGGGCCGCCGCCCCCGTCACCGCGATCGTGCACACCGCGGGCCGCGAGGACCTCGGCACCCGCGAGGGCCGCCGCCTCGCCCTCCAAGGCGCCCTCGCCCTGCACGAGTTGACCAAGAACTCCATGCTCGCCACGTTCATCGTGGTGAGCCCCGCCGACGGCCTGGCCGGCACCCCGGGCCGCGGCCCCGGCGCTGCCGCCGCCGCGGCCCTCGACGCCCTCGCGGGACACCGCCACGCCCGCGGCCTGCCCGCGCTCTCGCTGGCCCTGGGCCCCGTGTCGGAGACGGCGCCCGCCGGACCGGGCGCCGAGGGCACCGCGCCGGGTCTGCCCTGGCCCGTCCGCACCCTGTCGGTGCCCGAGGCGCTCACCATGTTCGACGCCGCGCACACCGTCGCCCAGCCCCAACTGGCCGCCCTGCGACCCGACGCGAGCGCGCTCGGCGACCGCGAGGTGCCGGCGCTGCTCGCCGACCTCATCGACGTCCCGCGGGCCGCCACCGCCCCCGACGAGCACGCCACCGACGCCCTGCGAGCCCGGCTCACCGGCCTCACCGGGACCGAGCAGGAGCGCCTCCTGCTGGAACTGGTGGCCGAACAGGTCCGCGCCATCGCCGGACCGGCCGCCCTCGACACCACCCGCAGCTTCAAGGAGCTCGGCTTCACCTCCGCCACCGCCGTCGAGCTGCGCAACCGGCTCACCGAGCGGACCGGGCTGCGGCTGCCCGTCACCCTCGCCTTCGACCGGCCCAAGCCCGCCGCCGTCGCCGCCCAGTTGCGCCGTCTGCTGTTCGGCCTGCTCGACGAGGAGCCCGTCGTCGAGGTCCCGGAGACCACCGCTTCCGACGAGCCGATCGCCATCGTCGCCATGGGCTGCCGGCTGCCCGGCGGCGTCGTCAGCGCCGAGGAGCTGTGGCGGCTGGTCGCCGACGGCACCGACGCCATCAGCGAGTTCCCCGACGACCGCGGCTGGGACCTGGAGCGCCTGCACCATCCCGACCCCGACCACCCCGGCACCACGTACACCCGGCACGGCGGATTCCTCCCGCAGATCGCCGAGTTCGACGCGGGCTTCTTCGGGATCTCCCCGCGCGAGGCCGTGGCCATGGACCCGCAGCAGCGGCTGCTCCTGGAGACCTCCTGGGAGACCTTCGAACGCGCCGGCGTCGACCCGACCGGCCTCGGCGGCGCGCACATCGGCGTCTTCAGCGGCCTCATGCACCACGACTACGGCAGCAACATCCAGCAGGTCCCCGAAGGCACCGAGGGCTACATCGGCATAGGGATCGCCGGCAGCGTCGCCTCGGGCCGCGTCTCCTACACCCTCGGCCTGGAGGGCCCCGCAGTCACCGTCGACACCGCCTGCTCCTCCTCCCTGGTCGCCCTGCACCTCGCCGTCCGCTCCCTGCAGAGCGGCGAGTGCTCCATGGCCCTCGCGGGCGGGGCAGCCCTGATGCCGACGCCCGGCGTCTTCGTCGAGTTCTCCCGCCAGCGCGGCCTCGCCGCCGACGGCCGCGCCAAGGCCTTCTCGGCCGCCGCCGACGGCACCGCCTGGTCCGAGGGCGTCGCCGTGGTCCTCCTGGAGAAGCTGTCCGACGCGCGCCGCAACGGCCACCCCGTGCTCGCCGTCGTCCGCGGCTCCGCCGTCAACCAGGACGGCGCGTCCAACGGCCTAACCGCCCCCAACGGCCCCTCCCAGCAGCGGGTCATCCGCCAGGCCCTCGCCAACGGCCGGCTGGCGTCCACGGACGTCGACGTCGTCGAGGCACACGGCACCGGCACCACCCTGGGCGACCCGATCGAGGCGCAGGCGGTCATCGCCGCCTACGGCCAGAGCCGTCCGGAGAACCGCCCGTTGTGGCTCGGCTCCCTCAAGTCGAACATCGGGCACGCGCAGGCCGCGGCCGGGGTCGCCGGGGTCATCAAGATGGTCATGGCCCTGCGCAACGAGGAGATGCCCAAGACCCTCCACATCGAAGAGCCCACCCCGCACGTCGACTGGTCCGAGGGCGCGGTCGAACTCCTGACGGAGGCACGCCCCTGGCCCCGCGAGGAAGGACGCCCCCGCCGCGCGGGCGTGTCCTCCTTCGGCGTGAGCGGCACGAACGCCCACGTGGTGATCGAGGAGGCACCGGCCGAGGAACCCGCAGTGGAGGAGGGGGAGTTCGCCGGTCCGCTGCCGTTGGTGGTGTCGGCCCGTTCCACGGCCGCCCTGAAGGCGCAGGCGGAGCGGCTCGCCGACCACCTGGAGGCCGAGGAACCCGTCCTGGCGGACGTCGCGTACTCCCTGTTCACCTCCCGTGCGGCTCTCGACCACCGCGCCTCCGTCGTCGCGGGCGACCTGCCCGAGGCGGTGGCCGGTTTGCGGGCGCTGTCTGCGGAGGGGCCCGCGGTCGCGGGTGGTCGTGTGGCGGTGCTGTTCACCGGTCAGGGCGCCCAACGCCTGGGCATGGGGCGGGAGTTGTACGACACGTATCCCGTCTTCGCGGAGGCCTTCGACGAGGTGGTGGCGGAGCTCGACCGGTATCTGCCCGTCCCGCTGAAGGGAGTTGTCTTCGAGGGCGAACGGGACCTGGACCGTACGGAGTTCACGCAGCCGGCGTTGTTCGCGATCGAGGTGGCGTTGTTCCGGTTGGCGGAGTCGTGGGGGGTGCGGCCGGAGTTCGTGGCGGGGCACTCCATCGGCGAGCTGGCGGCGGCGTACGTCGCCGGGGTGTGGTCGCTTCCGGATGCGGCCCGTTTGGTGGCGGCGCGGGGCCGGTTGATGCAGGCGTTGCCTGCGGGTGGCGCGATGATCGCGGTGCAGGCGTCGGAGGACGAGGTGCTGCCGCTGTTGACCGACGGTGTCGGTATCGCGGCGATCAACGGACCGTCCTCGGTGGTGATTTCGGGCGTCGAGGTGGAGGCCGAGGCGGTTGGGGCGCACTTCGCCGAACTGGGCCGTAAGACCAAGCGTCTGACGGTCAGTCACGCCTTCCACTCGGTGTTGATGGATCCGATGCTGGAGGAGTTCCGGCAGGTAGCCGACAGCCTCACCTACAGCGAGCCGCGGATCGGTGTCGTCTCCAACGTCACTGGGAAGGTGGCGACTTCGGGTGAGCTGACCTCTCCCGAGTACTGGGTCCGCCACGTCCGCGAAGCCGTCCGTTTCGCCGACGCTGTCACCTCGTTGCACGAGCAGGGCGTCACCGTCTTCCTGGAGGCCGGGCCCGAAGGTGTCCTCACCGCCCTCGCGCAGGGCGTCGTCACGGACTCCGACGGAGCCGGCTTCGTCACCCTGCTGCGGAGCGGTGTCGCCGAACCGCGTTCCGTCGTCACCGCGTTCGGGCGGCTCTTCGAGTACGGCGTCGACCTGGACCCCGAGGCGGTCTTCGCCGGCGCAGGTGCGCGCCGGGTCGATCTGCCGACGTACGCCTTCCAGCGCGAGCGGTACTGGCTGGAGGACGTGGGACGGAGCGCGGACGTGTCCGGCGCCGGGCTCGCCGGGGCGGAACACCCCCTGCTCGGGGCGATCACCCAATTGCCGGAGTCGGGTGGGGTGTTGGCGACGGGGTTGTTGTCGTTGCGCAGTCATCCGTGGCTGGCGGATCACGTGGTGGGCGGGACGGTGGTCGTGCCGGGTGCTGCGCTGGTCGAGTTGGTGGTGCGGGCCGGTGATGAAGCGGGTGCGAGCACAGTCGACGAGCTGGTGATCGAGGCTCCGTTGGTGCTGCCCGGTTCCGGTGGGGTGCGGGTTCAGGTGGTCGTGAGTGGGCTGGAGGACGGGCGGCGTGCAGTCAGCCTGTACTCGGCTGCTCAGGACGCCGGTCCTGAGACATCGTGGACGCGGCATGTGACCGGTTCGCTCGTGGAACAGGCCGGTGGGACCACGGAGTTCGACTTCTCGGTGTGGCCGCCCGCCGGGGCCCAGCAGGTGGATCTGGCTGGGTTCTACGAGGGCCGGCGTGCGGCCGGTCTGGAGTACGGGCCCGCCTTCCAGGGCCTGCGTCAGGTCTGGCTGCGTGGTGCCGAGGTCTTCGCCGACGTCGAGCTCCCCGAGGGGCGGACCGGCGACGGCTTCGGCATCCACCCCGCGCTGCTCGACGCGGCCCTGCACAGCGGGATGTTCCTCCCCGGGCAGGAGCCCGACAGCGGGCGGACCCTGCTGCCGTTCGCCTGGAACCAGGTGGCCCTGCATGCCTCCGGCGCGAGTGCGCTGCGGGTGCGGGCGGTCGCCTCCGGCGCCGACGGCATCTCGCTGAGCCTCGCCGACCGGAGCGGCGCGCCCGTGGCCGACATCGGGGCGATGGTGCTGCGGGCCGTCTCCGGCGAGCAACTGGGCGCCGCGCGCACACCGGTGCACGACTCGCTGTTCCTGGTCGACTGGGTGCCGCTGACCGCGCCCGCCGACGAGAGGGTGACGGCGGACCTCGACGACGCCGTCGTCGACCTCACCGCTCACGTGGCCGACGGCTCCGCGGGTGCCCTCGAACTGTCCGGCCGGGTGCTCGCCGTCGTGCAGGCGCACCTCGGTGGTTCGGACGGCCGGCTGGTCGTGCTGACCCGTGACCCGCTCGCCGATCCGGCCGCCTCGGCGGTCTGGGGTCTGGTGCGGTCCGCCCAGTCCGAGAACCCCGACCGGATCGTCCTGGCCGCCATCGACGACGACCCCGCCTCCCGCGAGGCGCTGCCCGCCGCCCTCGCCACCGGCGAGCCCCAACTGGCCGTCCGCGAGGGCCGGGCAAGCACGCCCAGGCTGGCCCGGGCCGTCGCCTCCGAGACCCTGGAGGTCCCGGCCGGCACCGACGCCTGGCACCTCGACGTCACCGCGACCGGAACCCTGGAGAACCTGGCGCTGCTGCCCAGCCCCGAGGTCCGCGAGCCGCTCGCCGAGGGGCAGGTCCGCATCGCGGTTCGGGCGGCCGGCCTGAACTTCCGTGACGTGCTGATCGCCCTCGGCATGTACCCGGGCAAGGCCCACTTCGGCGGCGAGGGCGCCGGCGTCGTTCTGGAGACCGGCCCCGGCGTCACCTCGCTCGCCCCCGGCGACCGGGTGATGGGCCTGCTGCGCGACGGCTTCGGCCCCGAGGCGCTCGCCGACCACCGGCACCTCGTACGGATGCCCGCCGGGTGGACGTACGAGCAGGCGGCCGGTGTGCCGATCGTCTTCAGTACGGCGTACTACGGCCTGTTCGACCGGGCCGGTCTGCGGGCGGGCGAGTCCGTGCTGGTGCACGCCGCCGCGGGCGGGGTCGGCATGGCCGCCGTCCAACTGGCCCGGCAGACCGGCGCCGAGGTCTTCGGCACCGCGAGCGCGGGCAAGTGGGACGCCCTGCGCGCGAACGGCCTGGACGAGGCGCACATCGGCAACTCCCGCACCCTCGACTTCCGCGAGCGGTTTCTGGCGGCGACCGACGGACGGGGCGTGGACGTCGTACTCGACGCGCTGGCCCACGAGTTCGTGGATGCCTCCCTCGATCTGCTGCCGCGCGGCGGACGCTTCCTGGAGATGGGCAAGACGGACATCCGGGACGCCGACGAGGTGGCCGCCACCCGTCCGGGCGTCGCCTACCAGGCCTTCGACCTCGTGGAGGCCGGACCGGACCGGGTCCAGGAGATCCTCACCGAACTCGTCGCCCTCTTCGAGCGGGGTGAACTGACCCCGCTGCCGGTCCGGACCTGGGACGTCCGCAAGGCCCCCGAGGCCTTCCGGTACGTCAGCCAGGCCCGCCACATCGGAAAGGTCGTCCTCACCGTCCCGCGCGCCCTCGACCCCGAGGGCACGGTGCTGGTCACGGGCGGTCTGGGGACGCTGGGCCGGCTGGTCGCCCGGCACCTGGTCACCTCGTACGGGATACGGCATCTGCTGCTCGTGGGGCGGCGGGGCATCGACACCGAGGGTGCGGCCGAACTCGTCGCGGAACTCGGTGAGTCGGGTGCCGAGGTGCGCGTCGAGGCCTGTGACGTCTCGGACCCGGAGGCCCTGCGGGCGCTGGTCGCCTCGGTGGAGCGGCCGTTGACGGCGATCGTGCACACCGCCGGTGTACTCGACGACGGCGTGATCGCGGCGCAGTCGCGCGAGCGGCTGGAGCGGGTGTTCCGGCCGAAGGCGGAAGCGGCCTGGCAACTGCACGAGCTGACCAAGGATCTGGACCTCGCGGCCTTCGTCGTGTACTCGTCCGCCGCGGGTGTCCTCGGCAACCCGGGGCAGGCCAACTACGCGGCTGCCAACGGTTACTTGGACGGCCTCGCCGGGCACCGGCGCTCGCTGGGGCTGCCCGCCACCTCGCTCGCCTGGGGCATGTGGTCCGAGGGCATGGCCGGGTCACTGGACACGGCGGCGCTGCAACGGAACAAGCGCGACGGCATGCTCGGCATCACCGCCGAGACGGGCAACGCCCTCTTCGACGCCGGCCTGCGTTCGCCCGAGGCCGCGCTCGTCCCGGCCCGGCTGGACCTCGCGGGCCTGCGGTCCCGGGCCGGTGGCCAGGCCGTACCGCACCTGCTGCGCGGCCTCGTACGACCGGGTCGGCAGACCGCGAAGGCGGGTACCGCGGCGGAGGGTTCGCTGCGGCAGGAGCTGACGCAGCTGTCCCGTCAGGAGCGGGAGCTGCGGCTGCTGGACCTGGTCCGCGCACAGGCGGCGACCGTCCTTGGCCACTCGGCCGCCCACACCGTCGACGGTGAACGCGCCTTCAAGGACGCCGGCTTCGACTCGCTGACCTCCGTCGAACTGCGCAACCGCCTCTCGGCCGCGAGCGGGGTCAAGCTCTCGGCGACCGTGGTCTTCGACTACCCGACGCCGGCCGCCCTGGCCGGACACCTGCACGACGAACTCGGCCTCGACGAAGGGGATCCGGCCGCCGTCGCCGCGACCCCCGCACAGCCCGCCGCCGCGGTGCCCCACGCCGCCGACGAGCCGATCGCGATCGTCGCCATGGGCTGCCGCTTCCCCGGCGGGGCCACCGGCCCCGAGGAGCTGTGGCGGCTGGTCGCCGACGGCGTCGACGTCATGGGCGGCTTCCCCGACAACCGCGGCTGGGACCTGGACACCCTCTTCGACCCGGACCCGGACGCCGTCGACAGGTCCTACGTCGACCGGGGCGCGTTCCTGCACGACGTCGGAGAGTTCGACGCCGGCTTCTTCGGGATCTCCCCGCGCGAGGCCCTCGCCATGGACCCGCAGCAACGGCTGCTCCTCGAAGTCAGCTGGGAGACCCTGGAACGGGCGGGCATCGACCCGACGACCCTGCGCGGCTCCGACACCGGCGTCTTCACCGGCCTGATCAGCCACGACTACACCGTCCGCCTCCAGCAGGCGCCCGCGGAACTCCAGGGCCTCAGGCTGACCGGCACCGCGGGCAGCGTCGCCTCCGGCCGCGTCTCCTACGCGCTGGGCCTGGAGGGACCTTCCCTCAGCGTCGACACCGCCTGCTCGTCCTCGCTGGTCGCCCTGCACCTGGCCGTACGGTCGCTGCGCGCCGGCGAGTGCTCCATGGCCCTCGCGGGCGGTGCGATGGTCATGGCGACACCGGACACCTTCGTCGAGTTCTCCCGCCAGCGCGGACTGGCCAGGGACGGTCACGTCAAGGCGTTCGCGGCCGCGGCCGACGGCACCGCCTGGTCCGAGGGCGTCGGTGTCCTCCTGGTGGAGAAGCTGTCCGACGCGCGCCGCAAGGGCCACCCGGTCCTCGCCCTGGTCCGCGGTACGGCGGTCAACCAGGACGGCGCGTCCAACGGCCTCACCGCCCCCAACGGCCCCTCCCAGCAGCGGGTCATCCGCCAAGCCCTGGCCGACGGACACCTGACACCCGCCGACGTGGACGCCGTCGAGGCGCACGGCACCGGCACGGCACTCGGCGACCCGATCGAGGCCCAAGCACTGCTCGCCACCTACGGGCGGGACCGCGGCGACCGCGATCCCCTCTGGCTCGGCTCCGTGAAGTCCAACATCGGTCACTCGCAGGGCGCCGCGGGCGTGGCGAGCGTGATCAAGATGGTGATGGCGCTGGAGCGCGAGGTGCTGCCGAGGACGCTGCATGTGGATGAGCCGTCTCCGAAGGTGGACTGGTCGGCGGGGGCCGTCGAACTGCTCACCGAGGCGCGTGCGTGGCCCCGGGAGGACGGTCGTGTGCGGCGCGCGGGCGTCTCGTCCTTCGGTGTGAGCGGGACCAACTCGCATGTGGTGATCGAGGAGGCGCCTGCCGAGGAACTCGCTCTTGAGGAGGGGGAGTTCACCGGTCCGCTGCCGTTCGTGGTGTCGGGCCGATCGGGTCCGGCGCTGAAGGCGCAGGCGGAGCGGCTCGCCGACCATCTGGAGGGCGAGGAGTCCGTCCTGGCGGATGTCGCGTATTCGCTGGTCGCCTCTCGTGCGGCTCTGGAGCACCGGGCGGTTGTCGTCGCCGAGGATCGTGCGCAGGCGGTGGCCGGGTTGCGGGCGCTGTCGGCGGAGGTGCCGGCGGTCGCGGGTGGTCGTGTGGCGGTGCTGTTCACCGGTCAGGGGGCTCAACGCCTGGGCATGGGGCGGGAGTTGTACGACACGTATCCCGTCTTCGCGGAGGCCTTCGACGAGGTCGTCGCCGAGCTGGACCAGCACCTGTCCAAGCCGCTGAAGGGGGTCGTCCTCGGCGACAAGGAGGCGTTGGACCGGACGGAGTTCACGCAGCCGGCGTTGTTCGCGATTGAGGTGGCGTTGTTCCGGTTGGCGGAGTCGTGGGGGGTGCGGCCGGAGTTCGTGGCCGGACATTCGATCGGCGAGCTGGCCGCCGCGTATGTCGCCGGTGTGTGGTCGCTTGCGGATGCGGCCCGTTTGGTGGCGGCGCGCGGTCGGTTGATGCAGGCGTTGCCGGCAGGCGGGGCGATGATCGCGGTGCAGGCGTCGGAGGACGAGGTGCTGCCGCTGTTGACCGACGGTGTCGGTATCGCGGCCATCAACGGACGGACCTCCGTGGTGATTTCGGGCGATGAGGGTGCTGCGGAGTCCGCAGCCCGGGTCATCGCCGAAATGGG
>NZ_JBSFLV010000101.1:0-33920 GCF_053599215.1 Streptomyces sp. NPDC001002
GACCCCGCGCAGGAGCGCCATGTCACCGCCGATGCGCGGCTGCAGGTTCAGGGTGCTGGTCCGCGTCGATTTGAAGAGGGCCATGTCGGTGAACCACCCGCCGCGCCCACGAGCCGCCGCGCACGGGCCGCGGCTGAGGCTCACTGCCCGCGCTCGGCCCCGCCGTTGACCTGGACGACCTGCGAGGTGACGTGCCCGGCGGCCATCGAGGCGAGCCAGTGCAGCGTCACGGCGACATCGCCGGGCGTACCGGCCCGCTTGTCGAGCGTGTCCCCGATGAGCCGCTCACGCCGGGCGGGATCGATCCGGTCCCCGAAGAATTCGGTGTCCTCGATATAGCCCGGCGCGACCACGTTCGCGGTGATCCCGCGCGGCCCGAGTTCCCGGGCCAGATCATGGGCGTACGGATGCAGCGCGGCCTTGGCGCCCGCGTACGCCCCGCTGCCGGACCCCCGGTAGGCGGCGATGGAGCTGACGAACAGCACCCGTCCGCCCGGTGAGGCGAGCCGGCCCTTGAGCGCCTCCGTGAGCAGGGCCGCGGTCAGGGTGTTGATCCGGAAGTTGACGGTCCAGTTGTGCGCGACCCGGTCGAGCGGATCCTCGCTCTCGCCGGCCGGCTCCAACTGCCCGGTGCCTCCGGCGCTGTGGATCAGCACATCCACGGTCCCCAACTCCCGCTCCACGAAGGCGGCGACCCCACGCACCTCGGCAGGCTCGGCGAGATCGGCGGCGAAGACCAACGCCCCCGGCACGCCCGCCTTCTCCAGCACCTCGGCCCGCCGCCCGAGCAGCAGGACCTGATCGCCGTCCGCCGCGAACGCACGCGCCGCCGCGAGCCCGATTCCCGTACCTCCGCCGCTGATCACCACATTGCGAGTCATGATCCGATCGTACGAACCACCGGCCGCCGTCGGCGTGGAACGGCGAAGGTCGGCGCAGGGACGGGACGGCGAACGTCAGCCCGGCCTGCGCACGTACGGAACGGCGAAGGTCAGCGCAGGCTGCGTACGTCGAGATGGCGGAGCACGCGGTCCACGATCTCCGGATCCGCCCCCGGCTCACTGCGTGCCGCGAGCACCTCGTGGCGCGCGGCGCTGAGCATCTCCCCCTGGATGCGCCGCGCCCGCTTCAGCCGCCGCACGCGCTGCTCGTGCGCCTCCCGCCGCTCCTCGTCGCCCATGTCGGGGCTGATCCGCACGCCGATCTCGAAGGCCCGCCGCAGCATCTGCTCGGACAGCTCCTCCGGCAGCTCCTCGTCCTTCTCGATCTCCTTCAGCCGCGCCCTGGCCGCCTTGGCCGCCCGGACGGCGAGGGCTCGTTCGAACTCCTGCTCCCGCTCGGTGTCGGCCTTCACGCCCAGCCGCTTCACGAGCCACGGCAGGGTCAGCCCCTGGAGCACCAGGGTCGCCATGATCACGCCGAACGCGATGAAGACGATCTCGTCGCGGTCCGGGAAGGGCGAGCCGTCGTCGGTCTTGAGCGGGATCGCCAGCGCCAGCGCGACCGAGGCCACGCCCCGCATCCCCGACCACCACATGACGACGGTCTCCCGCCAGGTGGTCGGGATGTCCTCGTCCTGGTCGCGTCTGGCGTGCAGCCGTTTGGTCAGCCAGGTCGCCGGCAACAGCCAGGCCAGCCGTACGAACACCACCACGCCGACGACTGCCGCGGCCCACCCGAGCATCTCGCCCCACCGCCCGGACGCGGTCCGGATCGCGTTGTGCAGTTCGAGGCCGATCAGCCCGAACGCGACTCCTGTTACGAGGGTGTCGACGACGTTCCAGAAGGTGTGTCCGGCGAGCCGGGTCATCACGTCGTCGGCGTCGGTCGCGTACTCGGCGAGGAACAGCGCGGTCGTGAGCACCGCGAGCACCCCCGAGCCGTGCAGCTCCTCCGCGAGCACATAGGAGGCGTACGGCACGAGCAGGGTCATGCCGATCTGCAGGGTCGGGTCGTCCAGCAGGTCCATCAGCTTGTTCGCGCCCCAGCCGAGCACGAGGCCGACGGCGAGGGCCACCACCGCGGACAGGACGAGGTCGAGACCGGCCCGCCAGGGCGAGAAGCTGCCGCTCACGGCGGCCGCGATCGCCACGTGGTAGAGCACGATCGCCGTCACGTCGTTGAAGAGCCCCTCGCCCTCCAGGATCGACACAAGGCGCCGGGGCAGCCCGAGTTGACCGGCGACGGCGGTGGCGGCGACCGGGTCGGGCGGGGCGACCAGCGCGCCCAAGGCGACGGCGGCGGCGATCGGCAGCCCGGGCACGATCGCGCTCGCCACGGCTGCTACGACGGCGGTGGTGACGAACACCAGGGCGACCGCCAGCAGGAAGATCGGCCGGACGTTGGCCGTGAACTGCCGCCAGGAGGTGCGCCGTACGGCCGCGTACAGCAGGGGCGGCAGCAGTCCGGGCAGGATCAGCTCGGGCGGGATGTTCACGTTCGGGACGAAGTCGGCGATCGCGAGCACGATCCCGAACAGGGTCATCAGCACCGGCGCCGGCAACCCGAACCGGTCCCCCACCGGGACGCTCACCAGGGCCCCGAGCAACAGCACGAACAGCAGGGCCAACTGATCCACGGTCAGCGCTCCGAACAGGTAGGAACAGGTGGACGGACGGACAGCAGGCCCCAAGCCTGCCACGCCACCGACCTCACCAGCGCGTTCGGCACCCTGATGCGTTCGTCACGCGGAGGCGCGCGTCACACGGAGGCGTTGGGAACCCGGACGCGTTCATCACGCGGACGCGCTGGAAGCCCTGCCGCGTCGGGAACCCCGACCCGCTCCTCGCCCCGCGCTACAGAGCGCGCCGCATCGCCCGGTGCGGGATCCCCGCCTCCGGGTACTCCGGCCCGTACGCCTCGTACCCCAACCGCTCGTAGAACCCCAGCGCGTGGGTCTGCGCGTGCAGATCCACGGCCGTGAGCCCTCGCGCGCGTGCCGCGTCCTCGATCGCCCGCACCAGCGCGATCCCGACGCCGAGTCCGCGTGCATCCTTCGTCACCGCGAGCCGCCCCAGGGACCCGAGCGACAGGTCCCCGCCGATCTTCGCGGCGGCCTGCTCGCCGTGGAGCAGCCGCCCGGTGCCGAGCGGTACGCCGTCCTCGCGCACGGCCAGCACATGCACCGCCACGGCGTCGTACTCGTCGTACTCCAGGTCCTCGGGCACGCCCTGCTCGCCGACGAAGACGTCCTTGCGGACCCGGAAGCAGGCCTCCCGGTCGGCGGGGTCCTCGGCGACCCGGATCTCGTACGCGCGCGTGCTCATCCGTAGGTCTCCTCGCGGACCTTCTCCAGGGCCTGCTGGAGGTCATCCGGGTAGTCGCTGGCGAACTCCACCCACTCGCCGTCCGCGGGGTGCTCGAAGCCGAGGCGCACCGCGTGCAGCCACTGGCGGGTCAGGCCGAGGCGCTTGGCGAGGGTCGGGTCGGCGCCGTAGGTGAGGTCGCCGACGCAGGGGTGGCGGTGGGCGGCCATGTGGACGCGGATCTGGTGGGTGCGGCCGGTCTCCAGCTTCACGTCGAGCAGGGAGGCCGCGCGGAACGCCTCGATGAGGTCGTAGTGCGTGACGGACGGCTTGCCCTCGGCGGTGACCGCCCACTTGTAGTCGTGGTTGGGGTGCCGGCCGATGGGGGCGTCGATGGTGCCGCTGGTCGGGTCCGGGTGGCCCTGCACGAGCGTGTGGTAGCGCTTGTCGACCGTGCGCTCCTTGAACTGGCGCTTGAGCGAGGTGTACGCGCGCTCCGACTTGGCGACCGCCATCAGACCGGACGTGCCCACGTCGAGGCGGTGCACGATGCCCTGGCGCTCGGCGGCGCCGGAGGTGGAGATCCGGTAGCCGGCCGCGGCCAGACCGCCGATGACGGTCGGCCCGGTCCAGCCCGGTGACGGATGGGCGGCCACGCCGACCGGCTTGACGATCACGACCACGTCATCGTCGTCGTGCACGATCTCCATGCCCTCGACGGGCTCGGCGACGATCTGCACGGGCGCGGGCGCCTGCGGCATCTCGACCTCAAGCCAGGCCCCGCCGTGCACCCGCTCGGACTTCCCGACCACCGAGCCGTCGACCGAGACCTTCCCCGCCGCGGCCAGCTCGGCGGCCTTCGTACGGGAGAAGCCGAACATGCGGGAGATGGCGGCGTCGACACGCTCGCCCTCCAGGCCGTCGGGCACGGGCAGGGTACGGATATCGGGAACGGTGCTCACCCGTCGAGTATGCCGGACCGGATCCGGCACCCCGACCGAGCCTGTGGACAACCGGGGCTCAGCCCTTGTGGACGGTCCCGTCCGGGTCGAGGCCCTTGAACGACAGCAGCACGATCAGGATGCCGCCGCACACGATCGCCGAGTCGGCCAGGTTGAAGACGGCGAAGCCCTTGGGGGCGATGAAGTCGACGACCGCGCCCTCGAAGACGCCCGGCGAGCGGAAGATACGGTCGGTGAGGTTGCCGAGCGCGCCGCCGAGCAGGAGGCCCAGCGCGATCGCCCAGGGCAGGCTGTACAGCTTGCGGGCGAGCCGGGCGATCACCACGATCACGGCCGCCGCGATCACCGTGAAGATCACGGTGAAGGCCTCACCGAAGCCGAAGGCCGCGCCCGCGTTGCGGATCGCCTCGAACTTCAGCCAGTCCCCGACGATCTCGATCGGCGCGTGGTGCTCCAGCTTGGCGACCACCAGCAGCTTGCTGCCCAGGTCCAGCAGGTACGCGAAGGTGGCGACCGCGAACAGCACGGCGATACGGCGCTTGCCCCTGGGTCGCGTGGCCTCGCCCTGTACCGGCCGGTCCGGCTGCTCCGGTTCGGTCCCCGCCGCCTCTGGGGTATCCGGCGTACCGATGATGCGCTCCGCCTCTGCCACGTGAGTCCCTCAACCTAGGTACCTGACTGAGGAGAGGGTACGACACGCCCACCGGGACCCTCAGTACCGGCGTTCCTGCTTCTGCTTGCACTCCACGCACAGGGTGGCCCGCGGGAACGCCTGCATCCTCGCCTTGCCGATGGGGTTGCCGCAGTTCTCGCACAGGCCGTAGGTGCCCGCGTCGAGCTTCTCCAGGGCGTGATCGGTCTGGATCAGCATCTCGCGCGCGTTGGCGGCCAGCGCCATCTCGCTCTCGCGCGTGATGTTCTTGGTGCCGGTGTCCGCCTGGTCGTCGCCCGCGCCGTCCCCGGAGTCCCGCATCAGACGGGCGACGGCGTTCTCGGAGGACGCGATCTCCTCGCGCAGCCGCTGCGCCTCGGAGAGCAGCTCGGCCCGCGCCTCGGCGACCTCCTCCGGCGTCCAGGGATCCTCGCCGGGGCGCACCGCCAGTTCGCCCGGCTCCGCCGCCGCGGCGAGCCGTGCCTTGGGGACGGCGGTCTTCGCCGCCGTGGCCGTGCCAGGGGTCTTCTTCGCAACCACCGTCGTGGCTCCCGTCTCCTTCGCGGCCCGCGCCGCGCCCACTTTCTTGGCCGTGCTCTTACGCTTCGTACCCGCCGACTTCGCACCCTCGGCTTTGCTGCCCGCGGTCGTCGTAGCCGCCGCCTTCGTGCCCTCGGCCTTGGTGGCCGTGGTCTTCGTGGCCGCGGACTTCGCGCCCTCGGCTTTCGTACCCGCGGTCTTGCCGGCCGCCTTCTTGGTGACGGCGGTCTTGGTGGCCTCCGTCTTGGTGGCCTCCGCCTTCGTGCCCTCGGCCTTGGTGGCCGCAGCCTTCGTGGCGACGGCCTTCTTCGCGACCGCTGTGCCGGAGACCGCCTTCTTCACGGCCGGCTCCTTGGCCGCCGCCTTCTTAACGGCCGCCTTCTTGGTGGCCGTCTTCTTCGCCGCTGCCTTCTTGGTGGCGGCCTTCTTTGTGACGGTCTTCTTCGGTACGGCCTTCTTCGCCACCGTCTTCTTGCCGACCGCCGCCTCCGCCGCCGCCTCCGCCCCGCTCGAAGCCCCCGATGTGGCCCCGGGTCTCTCCGGCCCCTCCCCCTCGCCCGTCTTCCTGGCCGCCCTCGCGACCGTCTTCTTCGCCGCCTTCTTGGCCGTGCTCTTCTTGCCGCTCACATCCTTGGCCGCGCCACCGGAGACATGCGTGGACCTGCCCGACGCCGACTGCTGTACGGCGGTCTTCTTCGCCACCATGGCCGCGGCCCCTTCACATATTGTGATCTTGCACGCGAATCGTGCTGGGACGATAAATCGACTTCAGCCCCGCGGCAACGGGACGCACCGCCCGATTCGCCCGGCTCGCGCGTGCCGCTCCGCAAGCCTGCATGCGTTGTGCCCAGCTCCCCGCAGGGTAATCCGCCCGATCGCGCATCCCAGGATGCGAACAGGCGTACCGCGCCATTCGGGTCACACCAGGGCGTTCCCCGGGCTCGCGGCACCCCCGCCGCCGGACGGCGAAATCCGGTCGGCCGGTGCCCGTGCGGCGCCGTACACTGGGCGGAGCGAGAAGCGTGGATGGGGACGAGTAGCGGCGTACGCAGCCCAGAGCGACCCGGGGACGGTGGAAGCCCGGGGGCGAGCGCGACGCGAAGATCACCCCGGAGCCGCCGGAGGAACGCCCGTGAGGGGTCAGTAGAACCGGCATCGCGACCCCAATGAGGGGGTCCGCCGAAGCGCAGGGTGCGCCGGGGGACCAAGGAGGGTGGTACCGCGGGAGCGCGCCGAGGACGGCGTACGAAATCAGCTCTCGTCCCTCCGGACGGAACGGAAAGTCCGCCGGAGGAAGCTCGCTGATGACAACGCCGACGTACCGCCAGGTGCCCGCCCAGGTCGACCTGCCCGCACTCGAGCATGCCGTGCTCGATTTCTGGCGTGAGCAGAAGATCTTCGCCAAGACCCTGGAGCAGTCCGAGGGCCGCCCCGAGTGGGTGTTCTACGAAGGCCCGCCCACCGCCAACGGCATGCCGGGCGCCCACCACATCGAGGCCCGCGTCTTCAAGGACGTCTTCCCCCGCTTCCGCACCATGCGCGGCTACCACGTGGCCCGCAAGGCCGGCTGGGACTGCCACGGCCTCCCGGTCGAGCTGGCCGTCGAGAAGGAGCTCGGCTTCAGCGGCAAGCAGGACATCGAGACGTACGGCATCGCCGCGTTCAACGACAAGTGCCGCGAGTCGGTGACCCGGCACACGGACGCCTTCGCCGAGCTCACGACGCGCATGGGTTACTGGACCGACCTCGACGACCCGTACCGCACGATGGACCCCGAGTACATCGAGTCGGTCTGGTGGTCGCTGAAGCAGATCTTCGACAAGGGCCTGCTGGTCCAGGACTACCGCGTCGCCCCGTGGTGCCCGCGCGACGAGACGGGTCTGTCGGACCACGAACTGGCGCAGGGCTACGAGACGATCGTGGATCCGTCGGTCTATGTCCGTTTCCCGCTCACCTCCGGTCCGCTGGCCGGCCGCGCCGCGCTCCTGGTGTGGACGACGACCCCCTGGACGCTGGTCTCCAACACCGCGGTCGCCGCCCACCCCGACGTCACCTATGTCGTCGCGACCAACGGCGAGGAGCAACTCGTCGTCGCCGCCCCGCTCTTGGAGAAGGCCCTCGGCGAGGGCTGGGAGACCACCGGCGAGACCTTCACCGGCACCGAGATGGAGCGCTGGACGTATCAACGTCCGTTCGACCTGGTGGAGTTCCCCGAGCCCGCCCACTACGTCGTCAACGCCGAGTACGTGACGACCGAGGACGGTACGGGTCTGGTCCACCAGTCCCCCGCCTTCGGCGAGGAGGACCTCAAGGTCTGCCGCGCCTACGGCCTCCCGGTCGTGAACCCGATCCGCCCGAACGGCACCTTCGCCGAGGACGTCCCGCTGGTCGGCGGCGTCTTCTTCAAGAAGGCGGACGAAAAGCTCACGGAAGACCTCAAGGACCGCGGGCTGCTCTTCAAGCACGTGCCGTACGAGCACAGTTACCCGCACTGCTGGCGCTGCCACACCGCGCTCCTGTACTACGCGCAGCCCTCCTGGTACATCCGCACGACGGCCGTCAAGGACCGCCTCCTCCAGGAGAACGAGAACACCAACTGGTTCCCGGAGACGGTCAAGCACGGCCGGTACGGCGACTGGCTGGACAACAACATCGACTGGGCGCTGTCGCGCAGCCGCTACTGGGGCACCCCGCTGCCGATCTGGCGCTGCGCGGACGACCACCTCACGGTCGTCGGCTCCCTCGCGGAGCTCACCGGGCTGACCGGCACCGACCAGTCGGGCCTGGACCCGCACCGCCCCTTCATCGACGCGGTCACCTTCGACTGCCCCCAGTGCGGCGCGACGGCCACGCGCGTGCCGGAGGTCATCGACGCCTGGTACGACTCGGGTTCGATGCCGTTCGCGCAGTGGGGCTACCCGTACAAGAACAAGGACCTGTTCGAGTCGCGCTACCCGGCGCAGTTCATCTCCGAGGCCATCGACCAGACCCGCGGCTGGTTCTACACGCTGATGGCGGTCGGCACCCTGGTCTTCGACAAGTCCTCGTACGAGAACGTGGTCTGTCTGGGCCACATCCTCGCCGAGGACGGCCGCAAGATGTCCAAGCACCTGGGCAACACCCTGGAGCCGATCCCGCTGATGGACCAGCACGGGGCCGACGCGGTGCGCTGGTTCATGGCCGCCGGCGGCTCGCCCTGGGCGGCACGCCGCGTGGGCCACGGCACCATCCAGGAGGTCGTCCGCAAGACCCTCCTGACGTACTGGAACACGGTCGCCTTCCAGGCCCTGTACGCCCGCACGGCCGGCTGGGCGCCCAGCGAGGCCGACCCGGCCCCGGCGGACCGCCCGGTCCTGGACCGCTGGCTCCTGTCCGAACTCCACGCCCTCACCGACCAGGTGACCCAGGCTCTGGAGTCCTACGACACCCAGCGCGCCGGCCGCCTCCTGTCGGCGTTCGTCGACGACCTGTCCAACTGGTACGTCCGCCGCTCCCGCCGCCGCTTCTGGCAGGGCGACAAGGCCGCGCTGCGCACCCTGCACGAGGTCGTCGGCACGGTCACCCAACTGATGGCCCCGCTCACCCCGTTCATCACCGAGCGGGTCTGGCAGGACCTGGTCGTGCCGGTCACGCCGGGCGCCCCGGAGTCCGTCCACCTGACCAGCTGGCCGCAGGCGGACCTGGACGCGATCGACCCGGAGCTGTCGCGGCAGATGCTCCTGGTGCGCCGGCTCGTCGAGCTGGGCCGTGCCACGCGCGCGGAGTCGGGCGTGAAGACCCGTCAGCCGCTGTCCCGCGCGCTGGTGGCCGCGACCGGCTTCGACGCCCTCGACCGCGAACTGCACGCGCAGATCACCGAGGAGCTGAACGTGAGCTCGCTCGCGTCCCTCAGCGAGGTCGGCGGCTCCCTGGTCGACACGACCGCGAAGGCCAACTTCCGCGCCCTGGGCAAGCGGTTCGGCAAGCGCGTCCAGGACGTCGCCAAGGCCGTCGCGAACGCGGACGCGGCCGCGCTGTCCCTGGCGCTGCGCGAGGGCACGGCCTCGGTGGAGGTCGACGGCGAGACGATCACCCTCGCCCCGGACGAGGTCATCATCACGGAGACCCCGCGCGAGGGCTGGTCGGTGGCCTCCGACTCGGGCGCCACGGTCGCCCTGGACCTGGAGATCACCGAGGAGCTGCGCCAGGCGGGCCTGGCCCGTGACGCGATCCGCCTGATCCAGGAGGCCCGCAAGAACAGCGGCCTGGACGTGGCGGACCGGATCGCCCTGCGCTGGACCTCGACCGACCCAGCGGTGATCGCGGCCCTGTCCGAGCACGCGGTCCTGATCGCCGACGAGGTGCTGGCGACGGACTTCGCCCAGGGCGAGGCCGACGACGCGTACGGCGAGCCGTTCACCGACGAGGGCCTGTCCCTCACCTTCCGCCTGCGCAAGGCGTAGTCGGCGGCCTGAGCAAGCAGGAAGGGCCCGGTCCCCACTCGGGGGCCGGGCCCTTCTCCGTACGGTCAGCGCGATCAACCGGACGATCAACACCCAACACGCGTAAAAGGGCGGGGCCCCGGATCGAAATCCGGGGCCCCGCCCTGTTGAACGCTGCCGCCGACTACGGCGTACTACTGGCCGTGGCCGGTCAGTTGTCGTCCTCGTCGATCAGGAAGCCGCGCATCGGCGACGGCGCCTGGCCCATCGGACCGGGGCCCTGCGGGCGGACCGGCGCCATCGGCTGGGTCATGGCCGGGGACATCTGCTGCTGGCCGCCGTAGGACGGACCGGCGGGGCCGGGGCCCATGCCCTGGTTGCCGCCGTAGGACGGGGCGCTCGCGCCGGCCGGGGCCATCGAAGGCGCCGGGGACGGCGGCAGGGAGGCAGTGGCGGGAGTGCGCGGCGGGGCGAGGGAGTCGTCGGCCTGGGTCTCCAACTGACGCAGCTGGGACTCCAGGTAGGACTTCAGACGCGTGCGGTACTCGCGCTCGAAGCCGCGCAGATCCTCGACCTTGCGCTCCAGCGTGGCGCGGGCGGACTCCAGGGAGCCCATCGCGACGCGGTGCTTCTCCTGCGCGTCCCGCTCCAGGGCGTCGGCCTTGGCACGGGCGTCGCGCTCGAGACCCTCGGCACGCGAACGCGCCTCACCGACGATCTTGTTGGCCTCGGAACGGGCCTCGGCGATCGCCTGGTCGGCGGTCTGCTGGGCCAGCGAGAGAACACGCGCGGCGCTGTCGCCACCGGGACCCTGACCGGGGCCGCCCATCGGACCGCCCATGCCCTGACCGGGGCCGCCCATCGGACCGCCCATGGGGCCACCCATCGGGCCGCCCATCTGCTGTTGCATGGGCGGCTGGCCGCCCATCGTGCCCTGGCCCATGGGGCCTTGACCCATCGGACCCTGGCCCATCGGGCCGGGACCCTGCGGGCCGCCCTGTCCACCGGGACCGGCGGGCAGCTGCGGCGCACCGCTCGGCAGCTGGGGCGGACCGCCCATGGGGCCGCCCATCTGCTGCTGCGGCGGGCCCGATATGCCGGCCGGCACCGGGCCGCCCGGGCCTCGCATCCCCTGCTGAGGCATGCCCTGTTGGGGCATCCCCTGCGGGGGCATGCCCTGCTGCGGCATTCCCTGCTGCGGCATTCCCTGCTGGTCCTGCGGACCGCCGGGGCCCTCCGGGGGCTTGCGCATGTTCTGCTGGTTCTGGGCAGCAGCGCGCGTGGCGGCGGCCAGCTTGGCGCGCAGGTCCTCGTTCTCGCGCAGCAGGCGGGTCAGTTCGGCTTCGACCTCGTCGAGGAAGGCATCGACCTCGTCCTCGTCATAGCCTTCTCGGAGGCGGACGGTCGTGAACTGCTTGTTCCGCACGTCCTCGGGGGTCAACGGCATCTCTTCACCTCAACGTAGTCGTCGGCATTCGGCAAGACGGTAGGTCACATCGCTCACAGCCGGCTCACGATTGAGATCAGGATGTAGACGATGATCATCAGTACGAAGAAGGACAGGTCGAGCGCCACGCCCCCGAGACGCAGCGGCGGAATGAACCGCCGCAGAAGCTTGAGCGGTGGATCAGTGACAGTGTAGGTGGCCTCCAGAACGACCACCATCGCCTTGCCGGGTTGCCATGAGCGGGCGAACTGGAAGACGTAGTCCATGACCAACCGGAAGATGAGCACGATGAGGAAGCACATCAGCGCGATGTAGACGACATCCAGAACCACGCTCATGACCCGCGCTTCCCTCTCCCCTGTTTCCGTGCTGCACGTACTGCTTACTGCTTTTTCCGGTGGTGTGTCTCAGCTCTGGTTGAAGAACCCGCCCTCTGCGATGCGAGCCTTGTCCTCCGCCGTGACATCGACGTTAGCAGGCGACAACAGGAACACCTTCTGCGTCACCCGCTCGATGCTGCCGTGAAGACCAAACACCAAACCGGCCGCAAAGTCGACAAGTCGCTTCGCGTCTGTGTCATCCATCTCAGTCAGATTCATGATCACCGGGGTGCCCTCACGGAAGTGTTCCCCGATGGTACGGGCCTCGTTGTAGGTCCGCGGGTGAAGTGTGGTGATCCGGTAAGGCTCTCGTTCCGACACGACCTTGGGCATGATCACCGGTGCGTTCTTCTCCAGGCTGGCGCGCTCTTGTGTGATGGACGCCACGGGCGCGATGCGCGCCGGACGCCCGGATTCCGCGGGTAGCGAAGCGGAACGCGCCACCGGCTCGCGAGGCGCGGGCGGTTGCACGATTCGTACCTCTTCGTCCCGTTGGGACTGATGTGCGACGTGCGACTGGTGGGACGGCTCGTGCCGTCGATGGTCCCGCTCGGGCTCTGGGTCGAGTTCGGGTTCGAAGTCGTCATCGGGGTCGAAACCCCGGCCGTCGTACCCATCGTCCTCCACGAGGCCGAGGTAGACCGCCATCTTGCGCATCGCGCCGGCCATGCTCTGAGTCCTCCGCTCTGTGGTGGATCGGCTGACGACTGCCAAGTGCCCGCGATCCACGAGGTCGTTACGCCCGCCTTTCGGCGGTAATGACCATATTTTCTGCTGTGGTCCGACTTCCTGGCGACGTTACCCGAGCCCAGCACGGACTCCGAGTACCGCCGTACCGACGCGCACATGTGTCGCTCCGGCCGCCACGGCCTCTTCGAGGTCCGCACTCATTCCTGCCGAGACCATGTTCGCAGCCGGATGGCTCCGGCGCAGCGCGGTCGACAAATCCATCAACCGCTCGAACGCCGCCAGTTCGCGTCCCGCGTAGGGGCCGGTCAACGGCGCGACGGTCATCAGACCGTCCAGCCGCAGCCCTTCCGATCGCGCGACGATTTCGCCCAACTCCTCGATCCCGTCCGGCCCGACGCCCCCGCGCTGCCCGCGACCCCCTTCGTCCGCGTCGAGCGCGACCTGGATCAGACAGCCCAGTTCGCGCTCCCGCCGCACCGCCTCCTTCGACAGCGCACCGACCAGCCGCGCGCGGTCGACGGACTGCACGACATCGGCGTAACCGAGCACGGAACGCACCTTGTTGGTCTGCAACTGCCCCACGAAGTGCCAGGTGAGCGGGAGGTCCGCGGACTCGGCCGCCTTGGGCGCCGCGTCCTGGTCGCGGTTCTCCGCCACGTGCCGGACGCCCAGTTCGGAGAGGATCCGCACATCGCTCGCCGGGTAGGTCTTGGTGACCACGATCAGGGTCACCTCCTCCCGCTTGCGCCCCGCCGCTGCACACGCGGCGACGATACGTTCCTCCACCTTCGCCAGATTCCCGGCGAGTTCGTGCTTACGGTCCGTCATGTCCCATCAGTCCAGCCAGACATATCCCGCGAGTCGCCCCGTGGTGCGCTCGCGACGATATGAGAAGTGGTCGTCCGACTCGATCGTGCACACCGGTGACTGCTCCCGGTCGTGCACCCCGAGCCGGTCGAGCTGCGCGTGCACCCCGGCGGTCACGTCGACCGCGGAAGTGCCCCAGCTCGTCTCGGCGTACGCCGCCGGTTCGACCGCGGCGACATCGGCGCGCATCTCCTCGGGGACTTCGTAGCACCGGCCGCAGACGGCGGGTCCTGTGCGGGCGACGATCCGGGCGGGATCGGCGCCGAGTTCGGTCATGGCCCGTACGGCGGCGGGGACGACCCCGGCGACCATGCCGGGCCGGCCCGCGTGAACCGCGGCGGCGATCCCGGCGACCGGGTCGGCCAGCAGGACCGGCGTGCAGTCCGCGGTCAGCACGGCGAGGGCGAGTCCGCGGCGGGCGGTGACGATCGCGTCGACCGACGGGATCTCGGCGGCGGAACCCCAAGGCCCGTCGACCACCGCCACATCCGCCCCGTGCACCTGGTTCATCCAGACCACCCGGGCCGGGTCGAGGCCGAGCGACCTGGCCGCCAACTCCCGGTTGGTGCGTACGGCTTCGGGGTCGTCGCCGACCGCTCCGCCGAGGTTGAGCTGCTCGTACGGAACGGCGCTCACCCCGCCCCACCTGTCGGTGAAGGCGAAATGCGCGCCGTTCACGGTGCTCGTCGCCGAGCGCTGTTCCATCACGTCAGAAGGATCACTTGAGGAAGTCCGGTACGTCCAGCTCCTCGGCCGCGCTGTCCGAGTAGGAGCGCGACGGCGGGACCGGCGGGGCGACCGGGAGGTCGGCGGCCGGCTCCGGCTCGGGCTCCTCCTTCGGCGTGACGCTGCCGAGCGAGCCGAAGGACGGACGGCTCTCGGACTGCCGTACCGGAGTGGGCTCTTCGCGGCGGGCCGACGACGAGGACGAGGTCGACGAGGAGCCGAGGACGGTGTCCCGGCGGGTCGGCGGCTGGCCGCCGTCGAAGCCGGCCGCGATGACCGTGACCCGGACCTCGTCGCCGAGGGCGTCGTCGATGACCGCGCCGAAGATGATGTTGGCCTCGGGGTGGGCGGCCTCGCTGACCAGCTGGGCCGCTTCGTTGATCTCGAACAGGCCGAGGTCGGAGCCGCCGGAGATGGAGAGCAGCACGCCCCGGGCGCCGTCGATGGAGGCTTCGAGCAGCGGCGAGGAGATCGCCATCTCGGCTGCGGCCACCGCGCGGTCGTCGCCGCGGGCCGAGCCGATGCCCATGAGGGCCGAACCGGCCTCGGACATCACGGACTTGACGTCGGCGAAGTCGAGGTTGATCAGACCCGGCGTGGTGATGAGGTCGGTGATGCCCTGCACACCGGAGAGCAGGACCTGGTCGGCGGACTTGAAGGCGTCGAGCACCGAGACCTGGCGGTCCGAGATGGACAGCAGCCGGTCGTTCGGGATGACGATGAGGGTGTCGACCTCTTCGCGGAGTTCGGCGATGCCGTCCTCGGCCTGGTTGGCGCGGCGCCGGCCCTCGAAGGTGAACGGGCGGGTGACCACGCCGATGGTGAGGGCGCCGAGGGAGCGGGCGATGTTGGCCACGACGGGCGCGCCGCCGGTGCCCGTGCCGCCGCCCTCTCCGGCCGTCACGAAGACCATGTCGGCCCCCTTGAGGACCTCCTCGATCTCCTCGCGGTGGTCCTCGGCGGCCTTGCGGCCGACGGCCGGGTTGGCTCCGGCGCCGAGTCCGCGGGTGAGTTCGCGGCCGACGTCGAGCTTGACGTCGGCGTCGCTCATCAACAGCGCCTGCGCGTCGGTGTTGATGGCGATGAACTCGACGCCCTTGAGACCGACCTCGATCATCCGGTTGATGGCATTGACACCACCGCCGCCGACACCGATGACTTTGATGACTGCGAGGTAGTTCTGCGGTGCTGCCACGTCGAAGGCCTCTCGCCTCGAGTTACGTGTCGTCGCTTCGCAGGGGATGCGATCCGACGACTGATGCCGAATGGGACGGTCCGTATCGCCGACCCGAACCCTAACGTTGAAGTTTAGGGTTACCAGTGTGACTGTTCGCTGGACTCTTCCGAACAGGACACTAAGTCGACAAGTGGCGCACGTTCAACGAACACGCCGAACCTCCCGTTTTTCTTTTCACCCTATGTGATCAGCCATAGCGATGCCCAGCCAGGGTGCTGGCCTGCGCGGATGTGCGTCAACTCCCCGCTGACGCAGGGGCGGTGGGAACGCTGACGTCGAAGTGCCGCGCACCGGGCGCCGCTTTCATCAGAGCGGTGAGCGTACGCGCCTTCGCCGCGCCCTTCTCGCCACTTCCCCAAGCGACGGTCCGACCGCCGCTCAACTCCAGCGAGATCTCGTCGTAGGAACGCACCTTGACGGTCCGGGTCTCGTGCGCGACGGCGGCGGGAATGGCACCGGCCACCGCGACCGCCTCGCGCACCAGCCGGTCCTCGTCGAATCGGCGCAGGCTCGCCGCGGACGAACCCGTGCGGGAGAGGCTCAATTCGAGTGCGGGAACGCCTTTCGGCGCTCGGGAAACCGTGGCGAAACGGACACCTTCATCGTCCACTTCGATGAAGTTTCGGCCCTTTTGGACAATCAGAACCGGCGTGCGCTCGGTCACTTTCAGCCCGATTCCATGGGGCCACGAACGCACCACGTCGACCGCGCCGATTCGCGGCAATTTCCGCAGCAGACGTGACTCGATCGCATCGGTGTCGACCGAAATCAACGGCGAACCGACCGGCACATCGGCGGCCTCGCGCACCTGTTCCGGCGTCAGAACCGAGGCGCCGGAAACCGATACGCGTTCAACGCGCAGCCAGTGGGATCCGTACAACACCCAGACACCCGCGGCCGAGAGGAGGATCAGCGCGACGGCGAGAGCGATGATCATACGAACTCGCCGTGGGCCGCCCAGCCTTCGGACGAGGGGCGGGCCGGACGACTCCTGTTGGCGTTCACCGCGTTCGGCGGTGGTCGATCCGGCCACGCTCCCTGCCCTCCAGCTACACAGTCGTGCGATCCCTAACGGTGTGCACGGTGGGCGGCGATCGCCTCGTACACCATGCCGACGAGCAGGTCGTCGGCGTCCCGGCGGCCGAACTCGGCGGCGGCGCGGGACATCTCGTACAGCCGGTGCGGGTCGGCGAGCACGGGCAGCACGTTGGCCCGAACCCAATCGGGCGTCAGTTCCGCGTCGTCGACCAGCAGTCCGCCGCCGGCCTTGACCACCGGCTGGGCGTTCAGCCGCTGTTCGCCGTTGCCGATGGGCAGCGGGACGTAGGCGGCCGGCAGTCCGACGGCGGAGAGTTCGGCGACGGTCATCGCGCCCGCGCGGCAGAGCATCATGTCGGCCGCGGCGTACGCGAGGTCCATCCGGTCCACGTAACTTACCGGGATGTACGGGGGCATTCCCGGCATCTGCTGTACGTGCGGCAGTTCGTTCTTCGGGCCGACCGCGTGCAGGATCTGGATGCCGGCCTGCTGGAGCCAGGGAGCGACCTGCTGGACCACCTCGTTGAGGCGGCGGGCGCCCTGCGAGCCGCCGGAGACCAGCAGCGTGGGCAGGTTGGGGTCGAGGCCGAACAGCTGCCGGGCCTCTGGGCGGGCCGCGGCCCGGTCCAGGGTGGCGATCGTGCGGCGCAGCGGGATGCCGATGTAGCGGGCGTCCCGGAGCTTGCTGTCGGGAGTGGAGACGGCGACCTTGGCCGCGTAGCGCGAGCCGATCTTGTTGGCGAGACCGGGGCGGGCGTTGGCCTCGTGGATGATGATCGGCACGCCCAGGCGCTTGGCGGCGAGATAGCCGGGCAGCGCCACGTAACCGCCGAAGCCGACGACCGCGTCCGCCTTCGTGCGCTCCAGGATCTGCTCGGTCGCCTTGATCGTGCCGCGCAGCCGGCCCGGGACGGTGATCAGTTCAGGGGTGGGCTTGCGGGGCAGCGGGACGGCGGGGATCAGCGCCAGCTCGTAGCCCCGCTGCGGTACGAGCGTGGTCTCCAGGCCGCGCTCGGTGCCCAGGGCCGTGATCCCCACGGTCGGGTCCTGCCTGCGCAGGGCATCCGCGAGGGCGAGCGCCGGCTCGATGTGGCCGGCGGTCCCCCCACCGGCGAGTACGACATGCACCGAAATTCACCGCTCTCCGGACGAACGCGCCCCCGGGGCACGCCGTCGCATCGTGTTCCATCTCCGAGGCCCCCGGTCCCGCACGGTGCCTCCCGCCCGCTTTCTACCAAAGCGGGGTTGCCGCATGGAAAGCGCCGCCCGCGCAGCGGGATCGTCACGCGCGAACGCGATCAGCAGCCCGATGGCGAACATGGTCGGCAGCAGGGCGGATCCTCCGTAGGAGAACAGCGGGAGCGGGACTCCGGCGATCGGCAGCAGGCCGAGCACCGCACCGATGTTGATCACCGCCTGTGCGGTGATCCAGGTGGTCACGCCTCCGGCGGCATACCTGACGAAGGGGTCCTCCGTGCGTCCGGCCACGCGGATACCCGCATAGCCTAGAGCCGCGAAGAGGGCGAGCACCGACAGCGTCCCCGCCAGACCCAGTTCCTCACCGGTGACGGCGAAGATGAAGTCCGTGTGCGCTTCCGGGAGTTGACCCCATTTTTCCACACTCGCGCCGAGCCCCGATCCGAAGATTCCGCCGGAGGCCAGCGCGTAGATGCCGTGCACGGCCTGCCAGCAGTCCGCGACCCCGGTCTTGGGCTCGGTGGCGCCGATGCAGGAGAGCCGGGCCATGCGGTTGGGGCTGGTCTTGATGAGGATGAAGCCCAGGGTGAGGGCGATCGACAGCACCCCGACGAAGAGCCTGGTGGGCGCCCCGGCCAGCCACAGCAGGCCGAACAGGATCGCCGTCAGGATGATCGCCGTACCCATGTCGCCGCCGAGCATGATCAGGCCGAGCAGCATGAAGGCGACCGGGACCAGCGGGACCAGCATGTGCTTCCACTGGATCAGCATGCCCTTGTCCTGCTTGCGGGCCATCAGGTCCGCGCCCCACAGCACCAGCGCCAGCTTGCCGAACTCACTGGGCTGGATCTGGAAGGAGCCGCCGAGCGAGATCCAGTTCTGGTTGCCGTTGACCGACATCCCTATCCCCGGCACCTGCACCAGCGCCATCATGAAGACGGCGCCCGCGAGGATCGGATAGGCCAGCGCCCGGTGCAGTTTGACCGGCATCCGGGAGGCCACCAGCATCAGCACCCCGCCGATACAGGCGGCGAGGAACTGCTTGCGGAAGAAGAACGATCCGGGCAACGAAAGCTGCAACGCGGTGATCTGGGAGGCCGAGTAGACCATCACCAGACCGAGCACGGTGATCAGCAGGCTGCCGCCGAGGATCAGGTAGTACGCCGTCAGCGGCCGGTCCCAGGCGCGTCTGGCGTTGTCGTAGAGGCGCTGCAGGGGGTTGTCGCGGGGCGGCCGGGACGCGGCGGGCCGTCGGACCGCCCGCTGGACCGGCGGACGGCCCGTACGGCTACTGGACATCACCGGCTCCTCGCACCCGCCGACCGAACCCGAGCCACATCCGAGTCATCCCGTCGTCCCTCCAAGGGTCCCGCAGCACCCTATGAGGCCGAGACCCGCCGTCAGGCGTCCGCGCCGAGTTCGCGGACCGCCGCCGCGAACGCGTCGCCGCGCTTGTTGTAGTTGGCGAACATGTCCATCGAGGCGCAGGCGGGGGCCAGCAGCACCGTGTCGCCGGGGCGGGCGAGCGCCTGGGCCTCCTGGACAGCCGCGAGCATCGCCCCAGTGTCGGTCCGGTCGAGGTCGACGACGGGTACCTCCGGCGCGTGTCGCGCGAGGGCTTCGCGGATCAGGGCGCGGTCCTTGCCGATCAGCACGGCCCCGCGAAGTCGCTTTGCCGACTTGGCGACCAGCTCGTCGAAGGTCGCGCCCTTGGCGAGCCCGCCCGCGATCCACACGATCGACTCGTACGCCGCCAACGAGGCCTCCGCCGCGTGCGTGTTGGTCGCCTTGGAGTCGTCGATGTACGCGACTCCGTCGACATCCGCCACGTGGGCGATGCGGTGCGCGTCCGGCGTGAAGTTCCTGAGCCCGTCGCGTACGGCCGTCGGGGGCACCCCGAAGGCACGCGCGAGGGCAGCCGCGGCAAGGGCGTTGGCGATGTTGTGCGGGGCCGGCGGGTTGACGTCGGAGACCTCGGCGAGCTCCTGGGCGTTCTTCTGCCGGTTCTCCACGAAGGCGCGGTCGACCAGGATGCCGTCCACGACGCCGAGTTGGGAGGGCCCCGGCGTGCCGAGGGTGAAGCCGATCGCCCGGCACCCCTCCTCCACGTCCGCCTCGCGCACCAGTTCCTCGGTGGCCTTGTCGGCCGCGTTGTAGACGCAGGCGACCCGATTGCCCTCGTAGATACGGCCCTTGTCGGCGGCGTACGCCTCCATGGAGCCGTGCCAGTCGAGGTGGTCGGGGGCCAGGTTCAGGACGGCGGCCGAGTGGGCGCGCAGGGAGGGCGCCCAGTGGAGCTGATAGCTCGACAGCTCCACGGCGAGGACGTCGTAGGTCTCCTCGCCCAGCACCGCGTCCAGGAGCGAGACGCCGATGTTGCCGACGGCGGCCGTGCGCAGGCCCGCCGCCTTCAGGATGGACGCCAGCATCTGGACGGTGGTGGTCTTGCCGTTGGTGCCCGTGACGGCCAGCCAGGGGGCCGCGTCGGGGCCCCTGAGGCGCCACGCCAGCTCGATGTCGCCCCAGATCTCGACGCCGGCCTCGCGGGCCGCCGTGAACAGCGGCTTGTCCGGCTTCCAGCCGGGCGCGGTGACGACGAGTTCGGTGCCCTCGGGCAGGGTGGCGCCGTCACCAAGACGCACTGTGATGCCGAGCGCCTCCAGCTCCGCGGCCTGCTCACGCGCGCGTGCGTCGTCGCCGTCGTTGACGACGGTGACCTGCGCCCCGCGCGCGTGCAGCGCCTTGGCCGCCGGGAGTCCGGAGACGCCGAGTCCGGCGACGGTGACGTGCGTGCCCTGCCAGTCGGTCACTTGTCCGCTGCCCATCCCGCGTAGAAGAGGCCGAGGCCGACGATCACGCAGATGCCCTGGATGATCCAGAAGCGGACCACCACAAGGACCTCGGACCAGCCCTTGAGTTCGAAGTGGTGCTGGAGCGGTGCCATGCGGAAGACGCGCTTGCCGGTGAGCTTGAAGGAGCCGACCTGGATGACCACCGACATGGTGATCAGGACGAACAGGCCGCCCAGGAGGGCGATCAGCAGCTCGGTGCGGGAGCAGATCGCCAGACCCGCCAGCACACCGCCGAGCGCGAGCGAACCGGTGTCGCCCATGAAGATCTTGGCCGGCGAGGTGTTCCACCACAGGAAGCCGAGACAGGCACCCATCAGGGCGGAGGAGATGACGGCGAGATCGAGCGGGTCGCGGACCTCGTAACAGGCGCCCGGGTTGGTCAGGTCCAGCGCGTTGGCGCAGGACTCCTGGAACTGCCAGACACCGATGAAGGTGTAGGCGCCGAAGACCAGGACGGAGGCGCCGGTGGCGAGGCCGTCCAGACCGTCCGTCAGGTTCACGCCGTTGGACATCGCCAGGATCATGAACAGCGCCCAGACCACGAACAGCACCGGGCCGATCGTCCAGCCGAAGTCCGTGATGAACGACAGCTTCGTGGAGGCCGGGGTGTTGCCGCGGGCGTCCTCGAACTGCAGGGCGAGCACCGCGAAGCTGATGCCGACGATGAGCTGGCCGGCCATCTTCGCCTTGGCCCGCAGACCGAGCGAGCGCCGCTTGACGATCTTGATGTAGTCGTCCAGGAAGCCGACCAGCCCCATGCCGACCATCAGACCGAGCACCAGCAGGCCCGAATAGGTCGGCGTGTAGCCGGTGATCACCTTGGACAGGAAGTACGCGGCGACCGTCGCGAAGATGAAGGCGATACCGCCCATCGTCGGCGTACCGCGCTTGCTGGCGTGTTCGCGCGGGCCGTCGTCCCGGATGTACTGGCCGTAGCCCTTGCGGGCCAGCAGCTTGATCAGCAGCGGGGTGCCGACCAGGGTCAGGAAGAGGCCAATGACTCCTGCGAACAGGATCTGCTTCATCATCGGGCGGAGACCTCACCCTCGGCACCGGTCTCCAGCAGCGCCTGAGCGACACCCTCCAGACCGACCGAACGGGACGCCTTCACGAGCACGACGTCTCCCGGGCGCAATGCGCTGCGCAACAGATCGACCGCCGCCTGTGCGTCGGACACGTGCACCGACTCCTCACCCCACGAACCCTCGTTATATGCGCCCAGTTGCAGCCAGGACGCTTCCCTGCCCCCGACCGCGACGAGCTTGCTGACGTTGAGCCGGACGGCGAGCCGCCCGACCGCGTCGTGCTCGGCGAGCGCCTCGTCCCCGAGCTCGGCCATCTTGCCGAGCACCGCCCAGGTCCGCCGTCCCCGCCCCATGGCCACGAGCGCGCGCAGTGCGGCTCGCATGGACTCGGGGTTGGCGTTGTAGGCGTCGTTGACGACGGTGACGCCGTCCGGGCGCTCGGTGACCTCCATACGCCAGCGGGAGAGGGTGCCCGCCTCGGAGAGCGCGGTGGCGATCTCAGCTGCGGACATGCCCAGCTCATGGGCGACGGCGGCCGCGGCGAGCGCGTTCGACACGTGGTGCTCACCGTACAGGCGCATGGTCACTTCGCTGCACCCGGAGGGTGTGCGAAGGCTGAAGGCGGGCTGTCCGCTGTCCGTGAGTCGCACGTTCTCGGCGCGTACGTCCGCTTCGTCGCCCTCACCGAAGAGCAGCACCCGGGCCTTCGTCCGGGACGCCATGGCCCGTACGAGGGGATCGTCCGCGTTGAGGACCGCGATGCCGTCCTCGGGAAGGGACTCCACCAACTCGCCCTTCGCCTGCGCGATCTGCTCGCGTCCGCCGAACTCGCCGATGTGGGCGGTGCCGACGTTCAGGACGAGGCCGATCCTCGGGGGCGTCAGCTCCGTGAGATAGCGGATGTGTCCGATGCCGCGGGCGCCCATCTCCAGCACGAGGAACTTGGTCTCCTCGGTGGCGGACAGGGCCGTCAGCGGCAGTCCGATCTCGTTGTTGAGCGAGCCGGGCGTGAACACGGTCGGCGCCTTGCGCGCCAGCACCTGGGCGATGAGGTCCTTGGTGCTGGTCTTGCCCGCGGAGCCGGTGAGGGCCACGAGGGTGGCGCCGAGCCGTTGCACGACGTGCCGTGCGAGGGCGCCGAGGGCCGTCTGGACGTCCTCGACGACGATCGCGGGCACCCCGACGGGGCGCTGTGCCAGCACGGCGACGGCGCCCGCCTGGACGGCCCCCTCCGCGTAGTCGTGGCCGTCGACGTGCTCCCCCACGAAAGCGGCGAACAGACTGCCGTCCGCCACCTTGCGGGAGTCGATGACGACGGGCCCGTGCACCTGCACCGACGGATCCGGTATGTCGTGAGTCCGCCCGCCGACGACTTCTGCGATCTCGGCGAGAGAGAGGGCGATCACAAGTTCATCCCTGGGTCTTCTGGATGGCTTCTCGAAGCACCTGGCGGTCGTCGAAGGGACGGACCACCCCGGCGATGTCCTGGCCCTGCTCGTGGCCCTTCCCGGCCACCAGCACCGTGTCGCCCGGCTGTGCGCGGGCGACGGCGGCGGCGATCGCGGCGGCCCGGTCCTCGAAGACCTGGACCTCGCCGCGCTCGTGTGCCGGTACGGACGCCGCGCCCTGGAGCATGGTTGCGAGGATCGCGAGCGGATCCTCGGAGCGGGGGTTGTCGGAGGTCAGTACGGCGGTGTCGGCGAGCCGGGCCACGGCGGCGCCCATCGGCTCCCGTTTGGTCTTGTCCCGGTCCCCGCCGCAGCCGAGCACGACGTGCAGCCTGCCTTCGGTGACCTTGCGCAGGGCGCGCAGGACCGATTCGACGGCGTCCGTCTTGTGGGCGTAGTCGACGACCGCTAGATAGGCCTGGCCCGCGTCCACGCGCTCCAGGCGGCCCGGCACGCCCGGCACCGCGGCGACGCCGTCGGCGGCGGACTGCGGGTCGAGCCCGGCGGCGGCCAACGAGACGATCGCGGCGAGGGTGTTGGCCACGTTGAAGGGCCCCGGCAGCGGCGCCTTGGCGTGGATCCGCTCGCCCTCGGGGCCGATCACCGTGAAGACCGAGTCCAGTTGGCCGATCTCGACGTCCGCGGCGCGCCAGTCGGCGTCCGGGTGGCCCTCGGCGGAGTAGGTGACGACCGGGACGGTGGCCTCCTGGACCAGCCGACGGCCGTACTCGTCGTCGAAGTTGACCACGCCGAGCCTGCTGCGTTCCGGCGTGAACAGCTGTGCCTTGGCCCGGAAGTAGTCCTCCATGTCGGAGTGGAACTCCATGTGTTCCGGGCTGAGGTTGGTGAAGACGCCGATGTCGAAGACGCAGCCGTCGACCCGGCCGAGCACCAGCGCGTGGCTGGAGACCTCCATGGCGACCGCCTCGACCCCACGCTCGCGCATGACCGCGAACAGGGCCTGGAGATCGGTGGCTTCGGGGGTGGTGCGCTCGGACTTGATGCGCTCGTCGCCGATGCGCGTCTCGACCGTGCCGATGAGGCCGGTGTTGTTCTTGGTCTTCAGACCGCCCTCGACGAGGTACGCGGTGGTGGTCTTGCCGGAGGTTCCGGTGATGCCGATCTGGAGCAGGTCGCGGCCCGGGTGGCCGTAGATCGTGGCCGCCAGCTCGCCCATCTGCCCGCGCGGGTCGTCGACCACCAGGACCGGCAGGCCGGTCGCGGCGGCGCGCTCGGCGCCGGTCGGGTCGGTGAGCACGGCGACCGCGCCGAGGCCGACGGCCTGCGTCACGAAGTCGGCGCCGTGCGCGCGGGCGCCCGGGAGGGCGGCGTACAGATCGCCGGGGCGGACGGCACGCGAGTCATGGGTGATGCCCGTGACCTCCGCGGTGCTGTCCGGCGTGGCGGCGGCCAGCTGATCGGCGAGCTCCGCGAGGGGTGTGGCGGAGACCTGGACCGGTCGTGGCGGCCCCGGATAGGTCACGGAAACGCCCTTCTGGGTGGTTTGGGACTGATCAGCGTGTGGCACGGCGGTGAGCGTACCGGGCGCACCCGCCCGGGAGCGAAGCGAGGGCGCGGGCGAAGCGTGGTCCCCGGGATCGGGGGTGATCATGGTCACGGAGCGTTCCTGGCTGGTAGCGCTGATCAGGGCATGGGGCGGTCGGTCAGGGCGTGAAACTGACGGGCAGGTTCGCGGCCTTGGCGCCGGTGGGCGGCACCTGAAGGGTCTTCAGCGCGAACTCCATCACCTCCTTGTAGATGGGTCCGCAGATCTGGCCGCCGAAGTAACTGCCCTTGGTGGCGTTCTGGATGGCGCAGTAGACGGTGATCCGGGGGTTGTCCGCGGGCGCGAAGCCGGCGAACGACGACGTGTAGCCGCTGTACCTGCCGGTGGCCGGATCCACACGGTTGGCCGTACCCGTCTTGCCCGCGACGCGGTAGCCGGGGATGCGCGCCTTGGTGCCGGTGCCCTCCTGGTCGTCCACGACCGACTCCAGCATCTTGGCGAGCGTCTTCGCCGTCTTCTCGCTGACCACCCGCGTCTCCTTGGGCTTCGCGGCGGGCGTGAAGCGTCCGTCGGGGCCCTTCTCACCGCGTACGAGGGTGGGTTCGACGCGGACACCGCCGTTGGCGATCGTCGAGTAGACGGAGGCCGCCTGCATGGCGTTGAGGGACACGCCCTGGCCGAAAGGAATCGTGTACTGCTGCGAGGTCGACCACTTGTCGGGCGGCGCGAGGATGCCCTTGGTCTCGCCGGGGAAGTCCAGCCCGCTGTAGCTGCCGAGGCCGAACTTGCGCAGGTAGGAGTAGAGGACCTGGTTGGCCTGCGGCTGGGTCTTGCCGAGCTGGCCGGTGGCCAGGATGGTGCCGATGTTGCTGGACTTGGCGAGCACGCCGTTGAGCGTCAGGTTCCAGGTGGCGTGGTCGATGTCGTCCTTGAAGAGGCGGTCGCCGCGGTGCAGCCGGTTGGGCACGACGACGTGCGTCAGCGGGGTGGCGACGTTCTCCTCCAGGACGGCGGCCATCGACATGACCTTGGCCGTGGAGCCGGGCTCGTAGGCGTCCTGAAGGGCCGCGTTGCCGAGCGCCGCCGGGTTCGCGTCGGAGAGGTCGTTGGGGTCGAAGCCGGGTGAGTCTGCCATCGCGAGGACCTCGCCGGTGCGGGTGTCCTGCACTATCACGTAACCGCGGTCGGCCTTCGACTCCTTGACCTGCTTGGAGATGGCGTTCTGCGCGGCCCACTGGATGTCGCGGTCGATGGTGAGCTCGACGTCGCTGCCGGGCACGGCGGGCGTCTCCGTCGAGCCCACGGTGGGCACCAGCCGGCCGCCGGACTGGGCGTAGCGGATCTTGCCGTCCTTGCCGGACAGCACCTTGTCGAGCTGCTGCTCGACGCCGCCGCCGCCCTTGCCCTCGTCGTTGACCCAGCCCAGTATCCCGGCGGCGAGGTCGCCGTTGGGGTACACGCGCTTGCTGCTGGGGTCGGCGAAGACGCCGGCGAGGACGTTGACGGTGGAGGAGTCGGTGTCCGCCTTCTCGGTGAGCGCGCTCTTCAGATCCTTGATCTGCGTCCAGACCTGCGGGGTCTGACGGCGCGCCAGGAGGACGTAACGGCTCTCCTTGTTGGCGGGCCGCAGCTTCTTGACGAGCGTGGCCTGGTCCTGGCCGAGGATCGGGGCGAGCAGCGCGGCCGCCTGCTCGGGTCCGTCGTCGATGCCGAGCATCTTGCGGTTGAACATCGTCGGGTCGGCCGTGAGGTCGTAGGCGTCCACGCTGGCCGCGAGGGCGACGCCGTTGCGGTCGGTGATCCCGCCGCGCTCGGCGGCCAGCACGTGGCCGACGTAACGGTTCTGGTCGGCCTTGGCGGCGTACGCGCTCGCGTCGACGGCCTGCACCTGGAGCAGTCGTACGACGAAGGCGATCAGCACCAGGGCCAGCGCCAGGCCGACCATGCGCAGCCGGGGGCGGGGGCTGCCCAGGCGCAGGGCGTTGGGGGCCGCCGGGCGGGCCGGGGCCGGGCGCCTGGTCGGGCGGGCGCCGGGTCCCGGGCGCCGCTGGCCGGAGACGGGCCGGCCGGAGGAGGAGCGTGCGGGGCCGGGGACGCGTCGGCGCGGCGGTTCCCTGTCGGACACTTCCGTCACCTGCCGGGGGTCGTGGTCGGAGTCGGCGTCGAGGTCGGCACGGCCGGCGTGGCCGCGGGCGTCGCCGAGGGGGTGGCCGCCGCGGCCGGGGAGGTGGTGGGCGCCGGTGAGTGCGTGATGGTCTCCGGCGGGCGCAGCACCAGCGGGATCTGTACGGCGGGCTCCCGGGCGGCGGCGGCCGAGGGGACGCCCTTCACGGTGCCGTCGCGGTTCAGGAAGGCGGGGTCGCCGCCGGGGACCATGCCCAGCTCGCGAGCGCGGCGCTGGAGGGCGTCGGGGGCGGAGTAGGAGTCGATGTCCCGCTGGAGGGCCTGTTCCTCGTCCGTGAGGTTCTTGGTGTCCTTCTGGAGGTCGTCCAGCTTGAACGAGCCTTCGCTGAGCGCCGAGTTCAGCACCAGGAGCCCGATCAGACCGCCGCCGAGGAGCAGGACGACGAGGAGGACGAAGGGCGTGCGGGCCGCCGCCTGGCCGCGGCCCGTGTTGCCCGGGAACAGCCGCGCAAGGCGCGCGGCCCGCCCCCTCAGCTCGGGTTTCCTGCTCACTCGATGGCCTCCCTGATGCGCTCGGCGCCGCGCAGGCGGGCCGGCGCTGCCCGCCGGTTCTCGGCGACCTCTTCCTCGGTGGGAAGTTCGGCACCACGGGTGAGCAGCTTGAGCCTGGGCTGGTACTGCTCCGGGACGACCGGCAGTCCGGGGGGCGCGGTGGTGGCTGCGCCGGCCGCGAACACCTGCTTGACCAGGCGGTCCTCCAGCGAGTGGTACGACAGGACGGCGATCCGTCCGCCGACGGCGAGCGTGCCCACGGCGGCCGGGATCGCCCGCTCCAGCACGGACAGTTCGCCGTTGACCTCGATGCGCAGCGCCTGGAAGGTGCGCTTGGCCGGGTTGCCGCCGGTGCGCTTGGCGGCCTGCGGCAGCGCGTCGCGGATCAGCTCGACCAGCCGCGCGCTGTTGCTGAACGGCTCCTTGTCGCGCTCGCGCACCACGGCGGACACGATCCGCTTGGCCTGCTTCTCCTCGCCGTAGGCCCGCAGGATCCGGACGAGTTCGCCCGCCGGGTAGGTGTTGAGGACCTCGGCGGCGCTGACGCCGGTCGTCTGGTCCATGCGCATGTCGAGGGGGGCGTCCTGGGCGTAGGCGAAGCCGCGGTCGGCCTCGTCGAGCTGCATGGAGGAGACGCCGAGGTCGAACAGGACGCCCTGCACGCGCGCGATGCCGAGCCGGTCGAGCACCTCGGGCAGCTCGTCGTAGACGGCGTGCACGAGGGTGGCGCGGTCGCCGAAGGGGGCGAGCCGCTCGCCGGACAGGCGCAGCGCCTCCTTGTCGCGGTCGAGGGCGACCAGGCGGGCCTCGGGGAACTGCTCCAGCAGGGCCTCGCTGTGGCCGCCGAGGCCCAGGGTGCAGTCGACGACCACCGCTCCGGGCGCCTCCAGGGCGGGCGCCAGCAGGTCCAGGCACCGCTGGAGCATCACCGGAACGTGTCGACTCTGGCTCAAGGGGCCCTCTCAGGTCCGGCGCGGCCGGCCCGCACCGCCGGGTCCCCGCCCGCGGGGAGAATTCCGGCACTGCCGCCGGGGTCTCCTGGGGATTTCAGTCCAGCAGGGAGCGCCTCGGCTCCCGCTTCGCGTCACTTTAGTCCACGGCCTCTCGCGGTCAATCAACCGGCCTGCGCGTCGCGGCCGGGCCGTCGGACGAAGCCGCGAACCGGTATGAATCACCCGAGCGGGCTCTGCCGCCTCACCTATGTGGCTTACCTCACACAGTGCACGTGATGACGCTCTTTTTCCCTCCTCACCACAGGACCGGAACGGCCGTGACCAGTACCGTCGTAGATATGACGACTTCCGCATCCGCTGCCACCGCAACCGAAGGCGCCATATCCGGCGGCGGCACCGTGACCGACCGCCTCGTCGAGGCCAACGGACGGTACGCCGCCGCCTTCACCGACCCCGGTATGGACGCCCGCCCCGTCCTGCACGTCGCCGTCGTGGCCTGCATGGACGCCCGCCTGGACCTGCACGCCGCGCTCGGCCTGGAGCTCGGCGACTGTCACACCATCCGCAACGCGGGCGGTGTGGTCACCGACGACGTGATCCGCTCGCTCACCATCAGCCAGCGCAAGCTCGGCACCAGCAGCATCGTCCTGATCCACCACACCGGCTGCGGCCTGGAGGCCCTCACCGAGGACTTCCGCACCGAACTGGAACTGGAGGTCGGCCAGCGCCCCGCCTGGGCCGTGGAGTCCTTCCGGGACGTCGACCAGGACGTACGCCAGTCCATGCAGCGCGTACGCACCTCGCCGTTCCTGCTGCACACCGACGACGTGCGCGGTTTCGTGTTCGACGTGAAAACCGGCCTGCTGCGCGAGGTCGACCCGGCTTAAAACCCAGGCATGCTGGATGCCAAGCACGGTAAAACCCGACATATCGCGGCCAGTTGTCCACAGTCGAGTGACACGAAACGGTAACGGCAGCAAGAATGCGGGTGTGGCGCCGCGGGGAACTTTTCCCGCGCGGTGTCCGTGTTCGGGGTGGGCCGGTCCGCAGCACAGCGCGACGGCCCGTGGAAAGAACGGGCCGAGGAGGGCCGGGTGACGACCTATGACGATCGAGCGAGCCTCACTGATCTGACCGCCACTGTGGAGCGTGTCCGCAGTTCGGTGGAAGGAGTGATCGAGGGCAAGCCCGAGGTCGTACGGCTTTCGCTGACCGTGCTGCTCGCCGAGGGACATCTTCTGATCGAGGATGTCCCCGGCGTGGGCAAGACGATGCTGGCCAAAGCGCTGGCACGGTCCATCGACTGTTCGGTACGGCGAATCCAGTTCACCCCTGACCTGCTCCCCTCGGACATCACAGGGGTGTCCATCTGGGATCAGCAGCGCCGGGAGTTCGAGTTCAAACCGGGTGCGATCTTCGCGCAGATCGTGATCGGCGACGAGATCAACCGGGCCTCGCCGAAGACCCAGTCCGCGCTCCTGGAGTCCATGGAGGAGCGCCAGGTCACCATCGACGGGACGACCTACGAGCTGCCCAGCCCCTTCATGGTGGTCGCCACCCAGAACCCGGTCGAGATGGAGGGCACCTACCCGCTGCCCGAGGCGCAGCGAGACCGCTTCATGGCCCGGGTCTCGGTGGGCTACCCCAGCGCGGAGGCCGAGCTGCAGATGCTCGACGTGCACGGTGGTGTGTCCCCGCTGGAGGACCTGCAGCCGGTGGCGCACGCGCACGACATCGTGAAGCTGGTCGAGGCGGTCCGGGGCGTCCACGTGGCCGACACGGTCCGCAGGTACGCGGTGGACCTGGTCTCGGCCACGCGCACGCACCCCGACCTCAGACTCGGCGCCTCACCGCGCGCGACGCTGCATCTGCTGCGCGCGGCGAAGGCGTCCGCCGCCCTCAGCGGCCGTGAGTACGCCCTGCCGGACGACATCCAGGCGCTCGCCGTCGCCGTCCTGGCCCACCGGCTGCTGCCGACCGCCCAGGCCCAGCTCAACCGCCGCACGGCGGAGCAGGTGGTCCAGGAGATCCTCCAGCGCACCCCGGTGCCCGCGACGCCCCAGCAGCAGGGCGGCTACGGCATCGGACACAACTCGCCCGGCTACGGCCAGCAGCCGCCGCGGAGGCTGTGATGTCCTCCGGGAGCACCGGGCATCCGGACGCCGAGCGCGCCGAGAAGGGCGGCGTCCGTACGGCCCTCGCGGGTCTGACCACCCGCGGCCGCTCCTTCCTCGCGGCCGGTATCGCGGCCGCCATCTGCGCCTACGTCCTGGGCCAGAGCGATCTGCTGCGGGTGGGCCTGCTGCTCGCCGCGCTGCCCCTGGTCTGCGCGCTGTTCCTGTACCGCACGCGCTACCGGGTGGCCGGCAGCCGCCGGCTCTCCCCCGCGCGCGTGCCGGCCGGCAGCGAGGCCCGCGTCCATCTGCGGATGGACAACGTCTCCCGGCTGCCCACGGGCCTGCTGATGCTCCAGGACCGGGTGCCCTACGTCCTCGGTCCGCGGCCCCGCTTCGTGCTCGACCGGGTGGAGCCGGGCGGCCGCCGCGAGGTCTCCTACCGGGTCCGCTCCGACCTGCGCGGCCGCTATCCGCTGGGCCCCCTCCAACTGCGCCTGACCGACCCGTTCGGGATGTGCGAGCTGACCCGCTCCTTCTCCACGTACGACACCCTGACGGTGATCCCGCGCGTGGAGGCGCTGCCGCCGGTGCGGCTGACCGGGGAGTCCAAGGGGTACGGCGAGGGGCGGCAGCGCTCGCTCGCGCTGGCCGGCGAGGACGACGTGATCCCGCGCGGGTACCGCTACGGCGACGATCTGCGCCGCGTCCACTGGCGGCTGACGGCGCGTTACGGCGAGCTGATGGTGCGCCGCGAGGAGCAGCCCCAGCGCTCCCGGTGCACGGTGCTGCTCGACACCCGGGGCCTCGCCTTCGAGGGGGCGGGCCCGGACTCGGCCTTCGAGTGGGCCGTCTCGGCCACCGCGTCGGTGCTGGTGCACATGCTCGAACGGGGCTTTTCGGTACGGCTGTTGACGGACACCGGCAACTCGGTGCCCGGCGAGGGCGCCGACGGGTTCGCGGGCGCCAGCCAGGAGACCGCCGACGCGGCGGGCCTGATGATGGACACGCTCGCGGTGATCGACCACTCGGACGGCACGGGCCTGTCCCGCGCCTACGACGTGCTGCGCGGGGGCAACGAGGGCCTGCTGGTGGCCTTCTTCGGCGACCTCGACGAGGAACAGGCCGCGGTGGCCGCCAAGATGCGCCAGCGCAGCGGCGGCGCGGTCGCCTTCGTGCTCGACGACGAGTCCTGGGCGCGGGAACCGACCGATGTGCCCGGGGCGTTGAACAGGAGCGAGGACCGGCTGCGGATGCTGCGGGAGGCGGGCTGGACGGCCGTGCAGGTGCCGCGGGCGGCCTCGCTGACCGAGCTGTGGCGCCAGGCGGACCGTGAGCGCACGGGCCTGACCGCCGCCGGCGGGACGATCGGTGAGGGGACGGGATCATGAGCGGACGGGCCCGACTGGCGGTGTTCGCCTGGGCGGCCACACTGCTGGCGTCCTGCGCCCTGCTGCCGCTGGTCGAGCCGGCCACCTGGATCCTGCAGGTGGCCTTCATGCTGGCCGTGCAGACCGGCGTGGGCGCGGCGACCCGGCGGGTGCCGCTGGCCCGGCCGCTGACCGTGGCCGCGCAGGCCCTGGTCACGCTGATGATGCTCACCCTGCTCTTCGCCCGGCAGCAGGCCCTCCTCGGGATCGTGCCGGGTCCCCAGGCCTTCCAGCACTTCGCCGACCTGCTGCGGCAGGGCGGTGACGACATCTCCCGGTACGCGATCCCGGCCCCGCTGGAGTCCGACGGCATCCGGCTGATGATCCTCGGCGGTGTCCTGGTGATCGGGCTCGCGGTGGACACCCTCGCGGTGACCTTCCGCAGCGCGGCCCCGGCCGGACTGCCGCTGCTCGCGCTGTACTCGGTCGCCGCCGGGCTCTCCGAGGGCGGCGCCGACTGGCTGTGGTTCCTGGTCGCGGCGGCCGGCTATCTGATGCTGCTGCTCGCCGAGGGCAGAGACCGGCTCTCGCAGTGGGGCCGGGTCTTCGGCGCGGCGGCCCGTACTACGGGCGGTGAACCAGGCGCGGTGGCGCCGGTCCGCGCGGGGCGGCGCATCGGCGTGGTCGCGCTCGGCCTCGCCCTGGTGGTGCCCGTCGCGCTGCCGTCGATGGACGGCGGCCTGCTGGACGGCGCGGGCACGGGAGTCGGCGCGGGCAACGGCAGCGGGGGCACGATCTCCGCGGTGAACCCCCTCGTCTCGCTGCGCGACAGTCTGAACGTGGACGAGGACCGCCAGGTCCTCACCCTCAAGACCAACAGCGATGACCTCTCGGACATGTATCTGCGGATCGTCTCGCTGGACGACTTCGACGGCAGCACCTGGAAGCCGGCCAAGCGTCACATCACCTCCGTACCCGACCAGTTGCCCACCCCGACCGGCCTCAGCGGCGACGTGAAGCGGGCGGAGATCGAGACGCGTGTCTCGGCCGCCGGCTGGTACGCGCAGGACTGGCTGCCGATGCCCTATCCGCCCAGCGGCGTGGACATCACGGGCAACTGGCGTTACGAGCCGGTGGGCATGACGCTCGTCGGCGACCACGGCCAGACCACGCGCGGAGAGACGTACACGGTCAAGAGCCTCGATGTGCAGCCGACGGCCGAGCAGCTCGCCAACGCGCCGGAGCCGCCAGCCGCCCTGAAGCGCGACTACACCAAGGTGCCGGACTCGGTGCCCGCGGTGGTCGCGAAGACGGCCCGCCAGGTCACCGAGGGGGCGACGAACCACTACGAGCAGGCGGTCAAGCTCCAGGACTACTTCACCCTCGACGGCGGCTTCGAGTACGACACCCAGGTGGACGTCGGCACCGGACCGAACGCGATCGCCAAGTTCCTGAAGGACAAGCAGGGCTTCTGCGTCCACTTCTCCTTCGCGATGGCGGCGATGGCCCGCAGCCTGGGCATCCCGGCCCGGGTCGCGGTGGGCTTCGCCCCCGGAACCCCGCAGGCGGACGGTTCGGTGACGGTGGGTCTGAAGGACGCGCACGCCTGGCCCGAGCTGTACTTCGAGGGCGTGGGCTGGACCCGCTTCGAGCCGACCCCGAACCGCGGTACGACTCCCTCGTACACCCAGACGGAGACGCCCGGCAGCACGCTCCCCGATGTGGCACGGCCCTCGACCTCCGCGGGCGCGTCCACCTCGGCGGCGCCCTCGGCGAGCACGAGCTGCGACGCGACGGACAAGAAGCTGGAGGCCTGCGCGGGCGCGCTTCCGCTGGACACCTCGACGCCGGGCGACGCGGGGCCGCCCTGGTACGAGGTCACGGGCTGGACGCTGCTCGCCCTGTTGGCGGTCTTCGCGCCGCTGCTGCCGATGCTGTGGCGGGTGAGAAGGCGCCGGGTGCGGCTGGCCTCGGCCCAGCACGCCTCGTCCGGCCTGGGGCTGCCCCAGCGCCGGTTCAAGGGAGCCGGGGACACGGTCACCTCCGACGGGGTCACCGTGACGGCCCTGCCGGGCGAGATCGTGCCCGAGTACTCCGCCGAGGTGGCCGCCGGGCATGTCCTGGCCGTCTGGCGCGAGCTCACGGACACGGCCTGGGACTACGGCATCGAGCCGGACGACGCGCTGACCCCCCGCAAGGCGGCCGCGCGGATCGTGCGGCTCGGGCAGCTGGAGCCGGAGCCCGCCGAGGCGGTGCACCGGGTGGCGCATGCCGTGGAGCAGGTGCTGTTCGCACCGCAGCCGCGGGCCGTGCCGGGCCTGGCCGACGATGTGCGCAAACTGCGGACGGCCCTGCGGTCCCGGGCGAGCCGGAGCACCCGGCTCCGTGCGGTCGTGGCGCCCCGTTCGGCCATCCGAGCACTCTGGGACGCCTCGGACCGCTGGACGGCCCTCAAGACCCGCTGGGCCGACCGCTGGGTGCCCCCCAGTGTGAGTCCGAGTGGAAATACGCCAATAGGCGCGAGGGAGGCTACCCGTAATCACGGTGCGACTACAACAGGGTAGATGAACTGT
>NZ_JBSFLV010000102.1:0-33770 GCF_053599215.1 Streptomyces sp. NPDC001002
GGAGCCCGCCATGTCCCACGAGTCCACCGCCCACGACCCGTCGGCCCCCGCGCCCCACGACCACCGCCGCCAACTTGCCCGGCCGGTGGCCGGGCGCCGATCGCGCATGCCCGAAGCCCCGTCAGCCGGCCGGCGTGTCGAGCACGTACGTGCGCGAGGCGTTGACCTCGGCGCGCAGGGCGGGGAGGTTCACGTCGAGGACCTCCCCGTTCCACTTGCGGGGACGGCCGTTGACCAGCACAGCGGTGATGTTGCGGGGGTCGGAGCCCAACACCAGCGTGCCGATCGGGTCGTTGAGGGGCATGTTGTTCAAGTCCTCGGCCTGGACGACCAGCAGGTCGGCCTTCTTGCCGGGAGTGAGGGAACCGGTGACGTCGCCGAGGCCGTTGGTGCGCGCGCCCTGGAGGGTGGCGAAGTCCAGGACGTCGTGCGTGGTGATGCGGGAGAGGTCGCCGCCCGTGCCGTACGCGGCGTTGACCGCGCGCATCCGCTGGATCGCGAGCAGGGCCCGCATCTGGGCGAACAGGTCGCTGGCGAGGGCGACTTCGACGTCGATGCTCAGGCCGGGGCGGATGCCGACGGCGAGCGCCTCGTCCACGGCGGGGATCGCCGTCTCCAGTCCGATCTGCGCGTCGGAGGTGGGGGCGAGGGCGACCGTGGTGCCGGACTCCCCCATCGCCTTCCACGCCTCGGCGGTCAGGCCGGTGGCGTGGATGAGGGTGACATCGGGGCCGAGGATGCCGTGTTCGGCCCAGGACAGTACGGCCTCCGAGGATGCCTTGCCGAAGACCGCGTCGACGCTGACGCCGATGCCCAAGTCGGCTGCGGTGCGGGCGAGTTCGGGACCGTAGGCGAGGGCAGGTCCGGCGATCTCGTCGGTGGCCAGCGTCGCGAGGCGGAGGGTGAGGAGTTGGTCGTCGCTGCTGAAGTACCGGTCCTTGAGGCGGGTCAGGTCGGCCGGCCACTGGTGGTCCCAGTTCCCGAAGTGCGGGCCCATGGAGGCGTGGACGCCTCGGATGCCGGTGTCCCGGAGGGCCTCGATCGCGGCGTCGGAGTGCTCGCGAGTACGGGAGTTGTGGGAGAAGTCGAGCATGGTGGTGATGCCGCTGTCGAGCGCGGTCAGGGCCGCCAACTTCGTACCGATGTACATGTCTTCCGGGCGGTAGACGGTGGCGTAGCCTGCGAGGGTGGTCATCACATAGCCGCTGAGGTCGTCGACGTCGGGCATGATCCGGCGCAACTGGGCTTCCCAGGCGTGCCGGTGGGTGTCGACGAACCCGGGGGCCAGGATCGTGCCGGAGGCGTCGACGACCACCGCGCCCTCCCCGGCCCGCTCGGTCAGGTCCGGGCCGATCGCGGCGATGGTGTCGCCCTCGACGAGCAGGTCGCTGTCGTGGAGGATGCCCAGCTCCGGGTCCATCGTGACGACGGTCGCGCCGGTGAACAGGATGCGCCGACGCGGGTCGGTGGACTGACGTCGGAGTTGTTCGAGAAGGCCGGCGCTGGTGGTGTCGTTGGCGTTCATGACGGGCCCCTTTCGGGAGGCGCTGAGGCTGGGCCGAGTGGCTTGTGGTCCCAGCCTCGATCCGCGCCCGCACCCCAACCAGGCCGCCGTTTCCCTAGGTGCGGCGCACCCAGGGACGGGGTGCGAGCCTCAACGGGCTCCCTGCACCTCGGTACCACCCATCACCACGTCATCCCTGGTCGTCGACCTTCCCGCACTTCGGATAGAACTTGCTCAGCCCGGCGGGAGGCAGGGTGACCGGTCTGCTCGCGTACACGTACTTGGTGTACCTCGCCGAGTCCTCGGACGCCTCGCCGAGGCCCGTGTCCTCGCTGCCGAGGCGGGTCTCCGTCTGGTAGACGCCGTCGCCGCTGTAGGAGAACACCGCGAGGTCGGGGCGGGAGTCGTGGTTGTAGTCGGCCACGGAGACGCCACGGGTCTCGACGAGGTCGAGATTCCGGGTGTGCTGTCCTCGGCCGGAGGCGGAGAAGGGGCCCGACACCAGTTTGGCCACCTTCGGCTTGATCGGGTCGTCGCCCTGGCTCTGCCCGGTGGCCACGACGGCCAGGTCGCTCCACCCGTCGCCGTCGAAGTCGGCGACCGCCCCCACCACGTCCTTCTCCCCGCCGCCGGAGTCACCGACCAGCTTCCGCACCCCGACCGGCTTGCCGTAGCCGGTCTTCTCCCCGAACTCGACGGTGAGTCGCGCGCCGGTGCGGGAGGGGTCGGAGACGCGGTCGGTACGGCCGTCACCGTCGATGTCGGCCAGCAGGTACCCGGACGACGTCACACACGAGGGGACCGAAGGCTTGCCCGAGGGACTCGGGGGCGCCCCTGCCTGGGACTCACCGCATGCGCCGAGCAGGAGGGCCGTTGTCGCCAGGGCGGCTGTCCGCCTGAGCAGGTGTGCGTGTCTCGCGGGGCGGCTCAATATTCGCATACCGGTGACAAGTACCTCTCGGATCAAGGGAGATGAACGGACGAAGGTCCGAGCCTAAACGGCGACGGAGCTGGAAGTGTCCGTCAGGAATGCGCGGTGTCGTCACCCGAGGCCGGTGACGCCGACGGACCGGCCCCTCGCCCCAGGCGCACCTCCTCCACGTCAAGCACCTCCTGGACGGTCCGCAGGACGATGTCGTCGATGCGGCCGGAGTCGCGCAGGTCGGTGAGGGTGTCCCGTTTGACCTGGAGCAGGGCGAGTTGGAGGTGCCGACGGTTTTCCTGGTGTCGTGCGGTGTCTGGAGCGGGGGTCGTACGGTCCTCGATGTCCTGGGTCATACGGAGGGTCTCCGCCTCGGGGACCTCGAACCGGCGCGCCAACTCCGGCAGGGCACGCAGCGCGGCACCGCTCAACTCACCGCGCGCCAAAGCGAGTTCAGCCGACTTGTCCTCGTCCTCGGGGAAGCGCGCCCGGCGGACCACGGTCGGCAGGGTGGGGCCGAGGAGGGCGAGGGTGAGGACGATGACGACCGTCGTGATGAAGACGACCGCATCGCGTTGCCCGACGGCATGCCCGTCTGCGGTCAGCGTGGGCACGGTCAGGGCCGCGGCCAGCGAGATGGCTCCGCGCATCCCGGCCCACGCCAGCGGCAGGCGTTGGGGGGCGGTGATACGGCGGTCCCGTTGCTGAGGGCGGCGGTCCAGGAGCCGTACCAGATAGGGCACCGAGTAGAACCACAGCAGGCGGGTCCCGAACACGGCGACGGCCACGGCGAGCCCGGCGACCGTCGCCTGCAACAGCGAGACGGAGGTCAATGCCCTGACGGCGGCAGGCAGTTGGATGCCGACGAGAATGAACAGTGCGCTGTTGAGCAGGTAACTGGCCACCTCCCAGAAGGCGATGGCCTGGATGCGGGCCTCGGATCCGATCACGCGCGGGCCGAACCAGGCGGTCACCAGACCGCAGGCGACGACCGCGAGAACGCCGGACACATGCAGGAGTTCGGCGGGGAGATAGGCGAGGAAGGGCGTGGCGACGCTCAGGACGCTGTGCAGAAGAGGCTCGGGCAACCGGCGCCGGACCGGGACCAGGAGCAGCGCGACGGCGACGCCGATCAGGATCCCGCCGGCGTACGACTCGGCGAAGGCGATCGCCGTGCCGGTCCAGGTGAAGGGGTGTTCGTCGGTGACGACCTCGATGGTCACGGCCAGCAGGACCAGGGCGGTCCCGTCGTTCAGGAGGCTCTCGGTGCGCAGGACGGTCAGGATGCGGCGGGGCATGGCCTTGGCCACGGTCGCCACCGCCGCCGCGTCGGTGGGGGCCAGGACGGCGCCGAGGACGAAGGCGATGGGCCAGCCGTAGCCCAGCGCGTGGGCCACGGCGGCGACGGCGACCGCGGTGGCGAGGACCAGGCCGGTGGACTGCAGGGCGATGCTGCGGAGGTTGTTGCGGATCTCGCGCACCGAGGAGGTCAGCGCCTCCCAGTACAGCAGGGCTGGCAGGAACAGGAACAGGACGACGTCGGGCGACAGCGCGAACGAGTCGAAGGCCGGCGTCAGCCCCACCAGGCAGCCCGCACCGAGCAGGAGCAGCGGTTCGCTCACTCCCGTGCGGCGCGACAGCCAGCCCATCGCCAGGACACCGACGGACACGACGACGATCAGTTCCAGGCTCTCCATGTCGGTCACCCCTGCGGGCCGGTGCCCTCCCGGTACAGGACGAGGTGCTCGTGGAAGAGCACACCGTCCCGGACGTCACCCGTCGCGGTGAAGCCGGTGTCGTCGACGTAGTCGATGTGGTCGCCGGTGACGGTGTAGCTGCCCGTGTAGGCGCTCGGCCGGTTGCCCCGGGCCTCGTCGTAGCGGCCGTTCGGGAGAAGCTCCTGACGGATGTGCCCGTCCGCCGTCACCCACATGCCGACGAAGGGGTGCGGTGCCGTGTTCATGTCCGTGTCCGCGTTCGTGTTCATGGCTCCACGCTCGCGGTCCGGCGCTCGGGCAACCAGGCCACGGTTCTCGCAGGAGCCGCGTTCCTGGGAGTACGACACCCACCCTCCGGAATGCGCGCCGCTCGCCCTCCGAAGTGCGCGCCCCGCCCCTCGACGATGCTCGCCCGTCCTTGCACGATCCTCCCGCTGACGGGACTCAGGGCCCGGAATCGTGCTGCACTGTTCTCATGCACCTCGAAGAGCTCCGCACCCTGCTGGACCGGCATGCCCGGCCCGGCTGGACCACCGCCATCGACGGGGTGCTCATCTCCAAGGTCGACCGGTCGGATCCGCCGGCGCCCTCGACGTCCGGGACGGTGCTGGCGGTCATCGCGCAGGGCGCCAAACGCCTCGCGCTGGGCGACCGGGTGTTCGAGTACCACGCCGGGCAGTACCTGGTCGCGTCGGTCGACCTGCCCGTCACCGGACAGTTCACACAGGCCGACCCCGACCATCCCGCGCTGGGGTTCGGCCTCACCCTGGAGCCGTCCGCCGTCGCCGAGCTGCTGCTCCTGGCCGGCGCGGGTGACGCGCCCCGCACCAACGGCGCCGCCGCGTCGGGGATCTACGTCAGTGACGCTCCGGACGCCCTGCTGGACGCGGTGGTCCGGTTGCTGCGCCTGCTCGACGAGCCCCGCGACCGGGCCGTCCTGGCCCCGCTGGTCAAGCGCGAGATCCTGTGGCGGCTGATCACCGGCGAGCAGGGCGCGACCGTACGCCAACTCGGCCTCGCCGACAGCAGTCTCAGCCATGTCTCCCGGGCCGTGCGCTGGATCCGTGAGCACTACGCGCAGCCGTTCCGGGTCGAGGACGTGGCACGCCTGTCCGGCATGAGCGTCTCCGCCTTCTACCGCAACTTCCAGGCGGTGACCGCGATGAGCCCCATCCAGTTCCAGAAGCAGATCAGGCTGCAGGAGGCCCGCCTGCTGCTCGCCACCCACCCAGGCGATGTCACTGGGGTCGGCCATCGCGTCGGCTACGACAACCCGTCGCAGTTCAGCCGCGAGTACCGCCGCCAGTTCGGCGCACCCCCGAGCCAGGACGCGGCCCGCCTGCGGGACGCGGTGCGCTCCCCCGCGGGCGCCCTTCCGTGAACTCCTCTTCTACGTCGCGAAGGTCCGTCGGCGGCCCTGTGCCGCGGCCAACTCCCCTGCCGCACGGCGGGCGTTGCCGGCGAGGTGGGTCGACGACCAGGCGCGGGCCGTGCGTTCGGCGAGGGCGTAGTGGTCGGCGGCGGCACGGTCCTCGCCGAGAAGGCGGTACAGGTCGGCGAGGGCGTGCGTGAGCGGTCGGGTGGCGTAGGCGGCACCGGCCGCTCCGGCGAGCTGGTTCCGGAGCGGCAACAGGTGCTCGATCAGGACGGTGGCCGCGTCCAAGTCACCGTGCATGACGGCGAGTTGGGAGCGGAAGTCGAGGTCGATGCCGTAGAGGTGGTCGGTCACGATCGCGTCGGGACACCGCACTTCCCGCGCCTCGTCCAGTCTGCCGAGGAGGGCCAGACCGAGCGCGAGCGCCACTCCGACGGGGGCGCCCACGGCGTCGTAGACGTCCCGCATCAGGGGCTCGATCTCGGCCGTGCGGCCCTGGGCGAGCCGGATGGTGATCAGGCCCAGGGTGCGCAGGCGGGTGGCGTGGCGGGCGCCGACGCGGCGCCCCAGGTCGTCCGCCTCCGCGTACGCGGCCTCCGCCGCGTCGAAGTGGCCCGCGACCGTGGCGAGCATGGCGGTGGTCGCGGCGTTGAGGCCCTGTGCCCACAGCATCCCGTAGCGGTGGGCGAGGGCCAGGCCTTGTTCGGTGTGGTGGCGGACGGCGGCCGGGTCGTTGCGGGTGCCGGCGGTCATGGCGTCGAGGTGTTCGCAGGTCCAGCGGTACGCGGGGAGGTCGTGGTCCTCGGCGAGCCGGCGCAGTTCGGCGACCAGCGGGGTGCGGGTGGTGCCGTGGGCCTCGTGCGGCAGCAGCTTGGCCGAGGTCATCAACGCGGCGGCCAGCAGGCGCGGTTCGCCGTGGGCGCGAGCGAGCGACAGCTGGGTGTGGGCCGCGTCCAGGGCGCGTGGCACGTCCACGGCGGCGGCCACTTCGACGAGGACCTGGAGCACTCGGGCGCGGGTGGGGTCGTCCAGGGCGGGGTCGGACGTCAGCCGTTCCAGGCGGGCCAGGGCCGTGGGGTCGTAGAAGCCCTCCAACCTGCTGCGCCAGGGGGAGGGTTCGGTCCAGGCGCCGTAGACCGCCGCGACCAGGTCGCCCCGGTCGGCGCGCTCGGCGAGATCGACCGCACGGCGCCGGGTGTGCAGGGCCGCGTCGGTGGCACCGGCCCGGACCTGCGCGCCGAGCAGCCGCACCAACAGGCCTACTGTGCGGTCGAGTTGGGTGTCGTCGCCGGAGGCGTTGATGCCGTCGGAGGCGTCGGTGGCGTCGATGGCGTCGGTGACATGCATGCCATGGGTGGCGGTGTGCACGTCGATCGCCTGCTGGATCAGGTCGACGGCGACGTCATGGGCGTAGCGCCGCTCCGCCGACTCGGCGGCCCGCAGCGCGTAGTCGACGGCCAGCGGTGCGTGCGTCGCGGTGCCCGAGCGGGCGAAGTGGTGGGCCAGCGCGGCGAGATCGTCGGGGCGGTGGCGGGAGAGCGCCTGCGCGATCCGGGCGTGCAGACGGGCCCGTCGTACGCCGGACAGGTCGGTGTACACGGTGTCGCGGACCAGCGCGTGCACGAACCGCACCCGCCCCGGCCCGGGTTCGGCGAGCAGGTCCGCGGCGAGGGCATCGTCGAGACCGTCGAGGACCGCCTCCTCGTCCAGGCCACGCGTACCGCCGCCGCCCGTGTCGCGCGCGTCGATCAGCAGGGCGACATCGGCCTCCAGGCCTATGGCGGCGGCGAGTTGGAGGGTGGACAGGGCGCCGGCGGGCAGCAGCGCCAGGCGTCTGCGCAGGACGTCGCGCACGCCCTGCGGGACCTCCGAGACGGCGACCAGGGCGCCCTCGCTGGCCAGCAGGCGGGCGCTCTCCAGGACGTAGAAGGGGTTGCCGCCGGTGCGTTCGGCGAGCGCGGTCACCGTGGGCGTGTCCACGGTCTCGCCGCAGACGGAGTCGACCACGGTGGCGACGTCCGTCGGTGACAGTCCGGCGAGCGTGATCCGGTGCGGGGCGCGCGGCGCGAGGTCGGCGAGCGTCTTGAGGAGGTGTTCGCCGACCTCGGCCGGGCGGTGGCTGGTGACGGTGAGCAGGGGTACGCCGGTGACGTCGGCCGCCGCTTCGAGGAGGGCGAGCGTCTCGCCGTCCGCGCGGTGCAGGTCCTCCAGTACGACGGCGAGGGGTCCGGCACCGGCCGCGGTCCGCAGCCACGCGGCGAACGCGCGGTGTGTGCGGAACCGCCCCGCGGTCGCCTCGTCGCGGCTGGTCGCGGCGGTGTCCTCCGGTTCGCGCAGCAGCACCGCCAACTCCTCGGGCCGGTCCGGCGGCAGGTCCCGGGCGAGCGCCCCGAGCGCCTCCACCCAGGCCCAGGCGGGCGGCGCCCCCTCGTCCTCCGGACAGCGCCCGACCACCACCCGCCACCCGTCGGCGCGCAACCGCCCGGCGAACTGGCCCAGCAGCGCGGACTTCCCCGCACCGGCCTCGCCACTCACCAACACGACCCCGCCGCGCGGCCGCGCGGCTTGCGCGGCGGCGGCCAGAGCCCTCAACTCCCGTTCCCGACCGACGAAGAGGTCATGCCCGTTGCGGACCACCTCAACGGAAGGCGTGGGTACGGGCATTGGGCGGGTCGACGCGAGGGAGCCCTCGGCAAAGCCGTCGGCCGAAACGAGGGTGCTGCTGAACGAATGCGCGGGCGCGGCGAATTCGGCCGCGAAGGCACCCTCGGGCGGGCCGAACGGACTCCCGGAGGGATGCGCAGCCCTGGACCCGGCGAACCCGCTCGCGGAACCAAATGCGGACGTGAGCAGTGAAGTCCCGAGCCGACTTCCGGACGCATGTCCAGGCGTCAACTCAGACGAACCGGACCCATGACCAGCCCCATATCCACGCGAAGACACAGACGCGCCCAGCCCGCTCCCGAACCCCGGCCCAGCCCCGAACGCAACCGCACCGCCCTCGCCCCCGTCCATCGACGCCCCCGCCCCACCACCCGTCCAACCCCCACGCACGCTCCCCGCCGCCACACCTGCCCCTGCCTCGACCAACCCCCGAAGCACATCCGCCCGCCCCAGCAGCACCGCCCGCTCGACCTCCGCCAACGCGGGCCCCGGATCGCAGCCCAGTTCCTCCCGCAACACACCCGCCGCACGCCGCACCGCCGCGAGGGCATCCGCCTGGCGACCGCAGGTCCACTGGGCGAGGGCAAGGAGGCGCCAGCCCTCTTCGCGCAACGGGCTTTCGCGTACGAGGACTTCGGCCGCCGGTGCCGCCTCGGCGGCGCGGCCGGTGCGCAGGGCGGCGGCGACGGCCAACTCGCGGGCCTCGGCGCGCAGTTCGGTCAGGCGGGCCACCTCGGGCGCGGCCCAGTCCTCGTCGGCGTGTTCCGCGAAGGCCGGGCCCTGCCACCAGGCGAGCGCCTCGGTGAGGAGTTCGTGGGCCTCCTCGGCGGGTGCGTGGCGGGCCCGGGCCACCTGGTCCTCGAACCGCCAGGCGTCCACCGCGTCGGCGGGGAGGCGCAGGGCGTATCCGGGCGGGGCGGTGACCAGGACGGTGGCCGGGGTGCGCGGGAGGCGCCGCGGTTCGAGGGACCGGCGCAGATTGGACACGTAGGTGTGCAGCGACACGACGGCCTTGGCGGGCGGTGTGCCCCGCCACAGCGCGTCCGCCATCCGCTCGACCGGCACGGTGCTGCCCCGGGCCACGATCAGGAGGGAGAGGACAGCGCGCTGCTGCGGAGCGCCCAACGGGACCGGGTTCCCCGCGAGGTCGGCGCCCGGTGACCCCAGGACTCGAATACGCAGCACGCCGCGGGAATCTACCCGAGCCGTCGTTCAAGCCGTTCAACGGACGATAAACGTGCTGCTCAGCGCCGGTCGGGAGGGGCATCAAGCGGACGCCAAGCCGGTGCCAAGCGGAATCCGGGAGGCTGCGAGCGCCATTGCCGTGAACGATCGTTGGAGCAAGCAGACGTGAACGTACTCGACTCCGCACCTCCCGGTGTGCTGCGCGCCTACCGGACCTGCGAGTTCGTCACCCTCGGCCGGGACGGCACGCCGCTTGTGTGGCCGACGGCGGTGTGGCGCCGTGAGGACGGGACGCTGCTGGTGACCACGTCCCTGGCGTTCGCGCAGAAGGCGCTGAACGTGCGCCGGAACCCGCGCGTCGCCCTGCTGTTCTCCGACCCCACCGGCAGCGGTCTCGACCACGCCCCGCAGATTTTCGTCGGCGGCCGGGCCGAGAGCCCCGACACCGTGATGACGGGTCCCGAGGGCGCCGAGGACTACTGGCGGATGCTGTTCGAGCGGCAGCCGCACAGCCGCTCGTATCTCTCGGCCCCGATGCGACGCCTCACCGAGTGGTACTACCTGCGGCTGTTGATCACCGTCACGCCCGAACAGGTCGTCGTACGTGCTCCGTTGGCGTCGGTCCACGGCCTCGCGCCGGCCGTGGACAGCCCGCTGCCCGGCGCCGCGCAGTTGGCCCGGTTCCCGACAGCGGTGCTGGCCGCCCGCGACGGTTCGGGCGCGCCCGTGCTCGCCAGGACCCGGCCGGTGCCGACCGCGGACGGCTTCGCGGTGGAGGTCCCCGCCGACTGCGCCGCGAAGCCGGGTCCCGCCTCCCTGCTGGTGCACCGCCACGACGAGAAGCTCAACAACATGCAGAACGCCCTGGTCCGGGGCGAGTTGCGGGAGACCGGCGACGGCTGGGTGCTGGTGCCCGAGAAGGTGATCGAGCCGATGGGCTCGGGACGGCCGAGCGACACGATACGACTGCTGCGCCACACCAAGCAGGCCACGAACCGCTATCTGGAGCGCCGCGGCCTCGAACGCCCCCGGGTGAAGTGGGGAGAGTTCAAGGCCCTCGCGGCGGCAGCGGGGCGCGGCTGAGCGGACGGCGAAGGGGGCGCCGACACCCGGCGCCCCCTCCCCTATCTCTGCCTCTGCCTCTGCCTCAGCCGATCTCGACCAACAGGTCGCCGCCCTCCACCTGTTGGATGCGGTTGATGGCGAGCCGGGACACGCGCCCGGCCTTCGTCGCCGTGATCGAGGCCTCCATCTTCATCGCCTCGATCGTGGCGACCGTCGCGCCTTCCGCCACCTCGTCGCCCTCGGCGACCGCGAGGGTGACGACGCCGGCGAAGGGCGCGGCGACATGGCCGGTGTTGGCCCGGTCGGCCTTCTCGGTGGCCGGGATGTCGGAGGCGGCGGAGGTGTCGCGGACCTGGATCGGCCTCAACTGCCCGTTCAGCGTGGACATCACGGTCCGCAGGCCGCGTTCGTCAGCCTCGCCAACGGCCTCCAGTTCGATGAGGAGCCGGACGCCGGGTTCGAGATCGACGGCGTATTCCTTGCCCGGGCGCAGACCGTAGAAGAAGTCCTTGCTGTCCAGGACGCTGGTGTCGCCGTAGGCCTGGCGGTGGGTCTCGTAGTCGCGGGTCGGGCCGGGGAAGAGCAGGCGGTTGAGGGTCGAGCGGGGGGTCTTCTCCAGGCCGTCGCGGTCCTCGGTGGACAGCTCCTGCACGGGCTTCGCGGCGGCGCGGCCCTCAAGTGCCTTGCTGCGGAAGGGTTCCGGCCAGCCGCCGGGCGGGGTGCCCAACTCGCCGCGCAGGAAGCCGATGACGGAGTCGGGGATGTCGTAGCGGTTCGGGCTCGCCTCGAAGTCGTCGGGGCTGACGCCGGCGCCGACCAGGTGCAGGGCGAGGTCGCCGACCACCTTGGACGACGGGGTCACCTTCACCAGGTGGCCAAGCATGCGATCGGCGGCGGCGTACATCGCCTCGATGTCCTCGAACCGGTCGCCGAGGCCCAACGCCACCGCCTGCGTACGGAGGTTGGAGAGCTGCCCGCCGGGGATCTCGTGGTGGTAGACGCGCCCGGTCGGGGAGGCGAGGCCCGCCTCGAAGGGGGCGTAGATCTTGCGGACGCTCTCCCAGTACGGCTCCAGGTCACCGACGGCCTGGAGGTCGAGGCCGGTCGGACGCTCGGAGTGGTCGGTCGCGGCGACCAGCGCCGAGAGGGAGGGCTGCGAGGTGGTGCCCGCCATGGACGCGACCGCGCCGTCCACCGCGTCCGCGCCCGCCTGGATCGCGGCCAGGTAGGTGGCGAGCTGACCGCCCGCCGTGTCGTGGGTGTGCAGGTGCACCGGCAGCCCGAACTCCCGCCGCAGCGCCGACACGAGCTTCGCGGCGGCCGGGGCGCGCAGCAGTCCCGCCATGTCCTTGACGGCCAGGACGTGCGCGCCCGCCTCGACGATCTGCTCGGCCAGTCGGAGGTAGTAATCCAGCGTGTACAGGCGCTCGTTGGGGTCGGACAGGTCGGAGGTGTAGCAGAGGGCGACCTCGGCGATCGCGGTGCCCGTCTCGCGTACCGCGTCGATGGCCGGGCGCATCTGGCCGACGTCGTTGAGGGCGTCGAAGATGCGGAAGATGTCGATGCCGGTGGCGGCGGCCTCCTGGACGAAGGCGTCGGTCACCTCGGTCGGGTACGGGGTGTAGCCGACGGTGTTGCGGCCGCGCAGCAGCATCTGGAGACAGATGTTGGGGACGGCCTCGCGCAGTGCGGCGAGCCGGTCCCACGGGTCCTCGGCGAGGAAGCGCAGAGCGACGTCGTAGGTGGCGCCGCCCCAGCACTCCAGGGAGAGCAGTTCGGGCAGGGTGTGGGCGACCGCCGGGGCGACCGCGAGGAGGTCCTTGGTGCGCACCCGGGTGGCGAGCAGGGACTGGTGGGCGTCGCGGAAGGTGGTGTCGGTGACACCGATGGTCGGCGACTCGCGCAGCCAGCGGGCGAAGCCCTCGGGGCCCAGCTCGACCAGCCGCTGGCGTGAACCGGCGGCCGGCTCACCGGCGGGCAGCGGGGGCAGCTTGGTGGTCGGGTCGATCAGGTCGGGCCGCTCGCCGTGCGGCTTGTTCACCGTCACGTCGGCCAGGTAGGTCAGCAGCTTGGTGCCGCGGTCGGCGGAGGAGCGGGCGGTCAGCAGGTGCGGGCGCTGCTCGATGAACGAGGTCGTGACCCGTCCGGCCTGGAAGTCCGCGTCGTCCAACACGGCTTGCAGGAAGGGGATGTTGGTGGCGACACCGCGGATGCGGAACTCGGCGACGGCACGCCGGGCCCGGCCGATCGCCGTCTTGAAGTCCCGGCCCCGGCAGGTGAGTTTGACCAGCATCGAGTCGAAGTGCGCGCTGATCTCCGTACCCGCGTGGGTGGTTCCGCCGTCGAGGCGGATGCCGGAGCCGCCGGGCGAGCGGTAGGCGCTGATGCGGCCGGTGTCCGGGCGGAAGCCGTTGGCGGGGTCCTCGGTGGTGATACGGCACTGGAGTGCCGCGCCGTGCAGCTTCACCGTCTCCTGAGACAGGCCGAGGTCGGCGAGGGTCTCGCCGGCGGCGATGCGCAGCTGGGCCTGGACGAGGTCGACGTCGGTGACCTCCTCGGTGACCGTGTGCTCGACCTGGATGCGCGGGTTCATCTCGATGAAGACGTGGTTGCCCGCGGGGTCGACCAGGAACTCGACGGTGCCGGCGTTGCGGTAGCCGATCTCGCGGGCGAAGCGGACCGCGTCGGCGCAGATGCGGTCGCGCAGGGCCGGGTCGAGGTTGGGCGCGGGGGCCAGCTCGATGACCTTCTGGTGGCGGCGCTGGACCGAGCAGTCGCGCTCGAAGAGGTGGATGACGTTGCCCTCGCCGTCGGCGAGGATCTGCACCTCGATGTGGCGGGGGTCGACGACGGCCTTCTCCAGGAAGACGGTCGGATCGCCGAAGGCGCTCGCCGCCTCGCGGGACGCGGCCTCGATGGACTCGCGCAGGGTGGCCGGGTCCTCGACCCGCCGCATACCGCGTCCGCCACCGCCGGCGACCGCCTTCACGAAGACCGGGAAGCCGACCTCCTCGGCGGCGCGGACCAGTTCGTCGACGTCGTTGGAGGGCGCGGAGGAGCCGAGCACCGGAACACCGGCGGCGCGGGCCGCGGCCACCGCGCGGGCCTTGTTGCCGGTCAGCTCCAGGGTGTGCGCGTCCGGCCCGACGAAAGTGATGCCCGCTTCCTCGCAGGCCTTCGCCAGCTCGGGGTTCTCGGACAGGAACCCGTACCCCGGGTAGACGGCGTCGGCGCCGGCCTTGCGGGCCGCGCGCACGATCTCCTCGACGGAGAGATACGCCCGCACCGGGTGTCCGGGCAGGCCGATCTCGTAGGCCTCGTCGGCCTTCAGTCGGTGCAGCGAGTTGCGGTCCTCGTGCGGGAAGACCGCGACCGTCCGGGCGCCCAGCTCGTAGCCGGCCCGAAATGCCCGGATCGCGATCTCACCACGGTTGGCGACCAGTACCTTGCGGAACATCGCCGCTCCCTTCAGCCTGCCGGTGACGTGCACCATGGTGTCGGTGCCGTAGCCGTCTGGCCATGTGAGCCGGGCCACTCAAGGGGTGATTTCCGAGGCCGCCTTGTTGATCGCCTCACGGATCCGGGCGTACGTGCCGCAGCGGCAGACGTTCTCGATGCGGTCGATGTCGGCGTCGGTCGGGTGAGCCGTTCGCTTCAGCAGGGCGGCGGCGGCCATGATCTGCCCGGGCTGGCAGAAGCCGCACTGGGAGACGTCACAGTCCATCCAGGCCCGCTGCACGGGGTGCAGGGTGTCGCCGTCGGCCAGCCCCTCGATGGTGGTGACCTCGCGGCCCGCGCACTCCTTGACCTCGACGACACAGGGCTGGATCTCCTCCCCGTCGAGATGGCTCGTACAGGCGCGGCAGACGCCGACCCCGCAGCCGTACTTGGGCCCGGTGACGTGCAGCAGATCGCGCAGCACCCACAGCAGGGGCATGTCGGCGGGGGCCTCGACGGTGACCGGTTTGCCGTTGAGGGTGAAGGAGTGGGAGGGCATGAGTACCTTCTCGGAGGCTGGTCAGAAGCTCAGGCGGGTCGGAAGCTGAGCTGATCAGGGGCTGAGGCTGGTCAGAAGTTGAGGGGAAAGCGGCGCGGCTTCGTGCCGGTGGCTCGGGCGTACGCATTGGCGACTGCTCCGGAGGCGGCCGGTACGCCGAGTTCGCCGGCCCCGCCCGGATCCCCGTGGGCGGGCATGACGTGCGCCTCGAAGTGCAGCGGGGCGTGCCGCTGACGGGCCCAGTGGAAGTCGGCGAAGCTGCCCTCGCGGATCGCGCCCCGGTCCAGATGCAGCCCGGCTGTCAGCACGGTCGAGATCCCGTCGACGGCGGTCCCCATAAGCTGGGCCTCAAGGCCGCGCGGGTTGACGACCCGGCCGACGTCGGCCGCCATCACGACCTTGGTCACGCGCGGGTTCTTCGGATCGGTGGCGTCGATCTCGGCGAGACAGGCCACGCAGGACCCGTACTCCTCGTGCACGGCGACGCCCTGCGCATGCCCGGCGGGCAGCGACCGCCCCCACTGCCCGGCCGCGGCCACCTTGTCGAGTACGGCCTTCACCGCCTTGTTCCGCAGTGTCGTACGGCGGAAGGCGACCGCGTCCTGCCCCAGGCTCGCGGCGACCTCGTCCACGAGGATCTCCTCCGCGGTGCGCATCGTCCCGGAGTCCACCGAGCGCCACGCGCCGAGGGGGATCGCGAGGTCGATGCCGCCCCAATCCCCGGAGATCCGGCCGAAGTTGTAGAGCCCGGAGTCGCTGGGCGCGGGCCCCGCCGCCAACTGTCCGCGGAAGGAGGCCTGGTTGACGGCGCCCTTGCCCTCGTACGACTCGCTCACCGAGGCCATCGAGTGCGTGAAGGCCACCACCCGGCCGTCCTTGTGGCTGGCGCGGATGCGGTGGTGGCTGGCGGGGCGCATCCGGCCGTGCCGGATGTCGTCGTTGCGGCTCCACATCAACTTGACCGGCCGGCCCGCCGCCTTGGAGATCAAGGCGGCCTCGACGGCCGCGTCGTAGTTGAGCCGCCGCCCGAACGAGCCGCCGCCGCGCAGGACATGGACCTTCACCGCGCTCGCGGGCAGCCCGACCGCCGCGGCGACGGCGTCCCTCGCCTCCATCGGCGTCTGGCTGGCGAACCAGAACTCGGCCTTGTGGGCGCGCACATCAGCGACCGCGGTCAGCACCTCCATCGGGGCATGGCTGACGAACGCGAACTCGAACTCGCCCTGGATCTGGGCGGATCCGCTCGGCGGGGTGCCCAACCGGGGCACGGCGGCCTTGAGTCGGGACCGCACGGCCGCGTCGGAGAGTCCGGCCAGCGGGCCGGGCGACCACTTGATCTTGAGGGCGTCGCGAGCCTGGAAGGCGTGGTGGAAGGTGTCGGCGACGACCGCGACCCCGCCCGGTATGCGGACCACGGCGCGCACGCCCGGCAAGGCACGGGCCGCCCGGTCGTCGACCGAGACGATCTTCCCCCTGATCGTCGGCGGCCGGGCCACCACGGTCGGCTTCACCCCGGCGACGGTCACGTCACCGGCGTACTTCGCCGTGCCGGTGACGATGGCCCGGGCGTCGATCCGGGTGGTCGGCCGGCCGATCACCCGGTGCTTGGCGGCCGGCTTCGGCTTGCTGGAGACGGAGGTGCGGCGGATCGTGGCGGCGCTCGCGGTGAGCGAGCCGAAGGTCGCGGTGCGGCCGTCCGGACCGATGACCATCGTGTCCCGGGTGCGCAGGCTCCACGCGGGCACGCGCCACTTCCGGGCGGCGGCGGTCACGAGCCGGGCGCGGGCTGTCGCGGCGAGGGCGCGGGCGGGGCCGTAGAGCGAGCTGACCGAGTTGGATCCGCCGGTGTACTGGTTGCCCCGGGTGCGGGCGTCGGCGAGCGGGATGTCGACGTCGACGAGCCGGGCGTCCAGTTCCTCGGCGATCATCATGGCGACGGCGGTGGTGATGCCCTGGCCGACCTCCAGGCGCGGCAGCCGGACGACCACTTTGTTGGCGGCGGTGACCTCCAGGACGAGCATCTCCTCGTCGGTGCCGGTCACCAGGACGTCGGAGGCGGCGCGAGCGGCGGCGGGGGTGGCGCCCTGGGCCGTGGAGGTGTCGCAGCCGAGAGGCGCGGCGACGGTGAGGGTGGAGGCGGCCAGCGAGTAGACCATGAAGCGGCGGCGGGACAGCGAGGTGGGCCGTACCGGGTCGTCCTGGTCCTGGGACGGTCTGCTGTCGGCGGAGGGGGTCTCGATGCCGTCCAACGAACACTCCTCTTGGTGCGTCGCCACCCGTGGACGACCTCGGTACGCGGGTCTGTACACCGGGTAGGAGGGGCCGACGGGGCTGTGGGTTGCCTGTGCAGACGTACATCCGTGCGAGTGCGTTCGGGATGCGGAAGGGCGCTGGATGCCGAACACTCTGAACGCCGAACCATGCACGCCGGACCGTGAAGCTCGACCCACGCACGCCTGACCCTGAAGCTCGCACGCCGCACGCCGCACGCCTGACCCTGAAGCTCGAACGCCGCACGCCTGACCCTGAAGCTCGAACGCCGAGCGCTGAACGATCGCCGCCCGCTACCCCGAGGACCACCATGGCCGACGCCGCCCCCGAGGTCCGTGCCACCAAGCTGCTGGGCCACCCCAAGCTGTGGCTGATGCCGTCCGTCCTGACCGCGGTACTCGCCCTGCTGCTGTCCCTGCTGTACATGGGCGGTGTCGTCAACCCGCAGCGCGACCTGCACGACCTGCCGATCGGCGTGGTCAACTCCGACACCGGCCAGCCACCGACCGGACAGCGAGAGAATCTGGGCACGCAGGTCGCCGCCGCCATCACCTCCAACTCCGCGGGCGGCAAGGCCGGTTGGCGCACCCTGACCCGCGCGCAGGCGCAGGACCAGCTCGACTCCGGGCGGATCTACGGCGCCCTGGTCATCCCGGCCGACTTCACCGACTCGGTCACGGCACTGACGACGACCGGTGCCACCGCGCGGCCGACGATCACAGTGCTCACCAACCCGGGCAAGGGCAGCCTGGGTTCCTCGCTCGCCAGCCAGATCACCACGCAGGCGGCACACCAGGCCTCGCAGTCCATCGGCAAGCAGCTCACATCGGCGGCCGGTAGCCGGGCCGACTCCACGGCCAAGCTGCTGCTCGCGGATCCGGTGAACGTCGTCACCCAGGTGGGCCATCCCCTCGGCGACCACAGCGGGCTCGGCCTCAGCGCCTTCTACTACACGCTGCTGCTGGTCCTGGCCGGCTTCCTCGGCGGCAACGTCATCAGCAACGCCGTCGACACGTCCCTCGGCTACGCCGACAACGAGATCGGCCCCTGGCACACCCGCCGCCCGACCGTCCCGATCAACCGCACCCAGACCCTGCTCCTGAAGATGGGGATGACCGCGGGCATCACGGTCGTGACCGTCACCCTGGTCATGCTCGCGACCATCTCGATCCTCGGCATGGACGCCACCCACATCCCGCTGCTGTGGATCTTCTCCTACTGCGCCTCCCTCGCCGTCGGCCTGGGCGTGCAGGCCATCAACGCGGCGTTCGGCGGGATCGGCCAGCTGGTGTCCATGTTCGTGTTCATCGTCCTGGGCCTGCCGTCCTCGGGCGCGACCGTCCCGCTCCAGGCGGTCCCCGCCTTCTACCGCTTCCTCTCCCACTTCGAGCCCATGCGCCAACTCAGCGACGGCGTCCGGGCGGTCCTCTACTTCGACGCCCGCGGCGACGCCGGCCTCACCCGTTCCTGGATCATGATCGCCATCGGCGCGGCCCTGGCTCTGCTGTTCGGCTTCGGAATGACGCGGTACTACGACCGCAAGGGGCACAAACGCCTTACACCGCAGCCCGCCTGAGCCACTCCGCGTCGGTGGCGCCGAGCAGCCCCTTGAGCACGGCGTCGTCCGGCAACGGCCCATGGTCCCCGGTTACCTTGAGCGCGGACGCGGCCGTGATGTGCCCGAGCCGCAGGGCGCGCCGCGGGTCGTCGCCGCGCAACAGCCCGGCCAGGAACCCGGCGGCGAAGGCGTCACCAGCGCCGACGGGCTCGACGACGTCTGTGGGCAGCGCCGGAACCGTGAACTCGCCCTCTGCTTCTGCCTCTGCGAGGAACGCGTGCGCGGCCCGCCCGCCGTCCTTCACGACGAGGATGCGCGGACCCGCCAACAGCCGCCGCACACCGCCCGGTTGAAGATCCGCACCCCACAACTCCTGCGCCTCGTCGAGTCCTACGAACACGATGTCGGCCCGGTCCGCCAACTCACGCAGCACCGTGGCGGCCGTGCCGTCGTCCGGCCACAGGGCGGGGCGGTGGTTGACGTCGAAGCTGATGGCGTACGGGCGTGAGTCGGCCGGGGTGTCGAGCGCCCGTCGCACCAGGTCCCGGCAGGACGCGGAGAGCGCCGGGGTGATGCCGGTGAGGTGCAGGAGGGCGGCCGACCCGAGCCTCGGGTCGTCGAGGACGTCGGGGCCGAGGGCGGAGGCCGCCGAGCCCGCGCGGTAGTAGTGGACGCGGGTGCGCTCGCGGCCCGGGTCCTTCACCAGCAGGCCAGTTGGCCGATCGGGGTCGGTCCGTACGCCGGTCACGTCCACGCCCGCCGCAGCCACAGCCGTCCGCACCCGCCTGCCGAACGCGTCGTCGCCGAGGGCGGAGAGCCAGGAGACGGGACGTCCGAGGTCGGCGAGGTACATGGCGACATTGGACTCGGCGCCAGCCACGGACAGGCGCAACTCGTCGGCGCCGTCCAGCGATTGAGGCGGGGTGGGGGCCAGCGCGGCCATGGTCTCGCCGACGCACACGGCCGGCCCGTCGGCGGGACGCCAGCCGGTACTCATGCCACCTCCGGCTTCGACGCCGCCTCGGAACGGGAGGCGTCCACCTCGGGACGGGCGGCGCCTGCCTCTGGACGGGCGGCGCCTGCCTCTGGACGGGCGGCGCCTGCCTCGGATCGGTAGACGTCCGTCTCGGGACGAGAGGCGTCAGTCACCGGACGAGAGGCGTCCGCCTCGGGACGGGAGACGCCCGTCACCGGACGAGAGGCGCCCGCCTCGGAACGAGAGACGCCCGTCACCGGACGGTAAGCATCCGCCGGACGCCCCGGCACCTCCACCCGCACGGCGAAGAGGGCGCCGTCATCGGGGCCGGGGTCGGTCAGCCCCACGCGAGCGGTGGTGACGTACAGGACGTCCTCCCGAAGGCACACCCCCGCAGGCTGCCGCGCGGGCAGCCGCACCGTCCGGTCGAGACTCCCGTCCGGCAGATACCGACGCACGGTCCCGGTCCCCCACACCGCCATCCACACGGCGCCTTCCCCGTCGACGGTCATGCCGTCAGGGCTGCCCTCGGCCACCGTCACGAACGTCTCGGGGTCGCCGAGTTCGCCGGTCGCCGGGTCCACCGGATACCGCCGCACGATCCCGCGCGCACTGTCGGCCAGGTACATGCCGGTCCCGTCGGCCGTGAAAACAGGCCCGTTGGGCACGCTGATGCCGTCGAGCACGCGACTCACCGTGCCGTCGTGGTCGACCCGGTACAGCGAACCGGCCCCCTCGTCGGCGCCGTACGCCATGCTGCCCGCCCAGAACCGGCCGGACGGGTCGGCGGTCGCGTCGTTCATGCGCATGGGCAGCGGGGCATCGTCCTCAGGCCGGGCGAGCCAGTCGGTCGAACCGTCGGGCGTGAGCAGGCAGATCCCGGTGCCTGCGGCGGCAATCCAGGTGCCGGGCCTCCCGGCAACAGGTGCGACCGCGCCCAACGGGAAGGGCAGCCGGGCCAGTTCACGCAGGGGCGTGTCGGGCTCCTCGGGGGCGTGCAGCAGCCGGCCCGCGAGGATGTCGACGAGGAAGATGCCTACGTCGGTCCAGCGTATGCCTTCGCCGAGTTCCAGCCGGTCGGGGTGGAGAGCCTGCGCGCGGAAGGTCTCGGTCACAGCGCGAACTCCCCCGCGACACCCCGGAAGACACGGGCCCGCGTACGCAACTCGGCGAGACTCCCGCCGTCGGCGGCGTCACCGACGAGCGGCGAACCGACGCCGACCGCGATCGCCCCGGCGGCCAGATACGCCCGGGCCGCGGTCTCGTCCACGCCGCCCACCGGCACGAACGACTCCTGAGGGAACGGCCCTTGCAACGCCTTGAGGTAGGCGGGCCCACCCGCCTCCGCAGCCGGGAAGATCTTCAGCGCGGCGGCGCCGAAGGCGCGCGCGGCCACGATCTCGGTCGGGGTCATCACTCCGGCGATCACCGGCATGCCCAACTCCCTTGCCGCGCTCACCCCTTCGCCGAGCGCGGGGGTCACGGCGAAGTCGGCACCGGCGCGCTGGGCGGCCAGGGCGTCGTCGGCGGACAGGACCGTACCGGCGCCGAGGGGGTGGTCGGGGCCGAGGGCCTGCCGGGCCCGCTCGATGACGGTGAGCGCGTCCTTGCCGGTGAGGGAGACCTCGATCAGCTCGACGCCCTCCGCGGCCAGGGTCAGTACGGTGCTCAACGCGGCCTCGGGATCGTCTCCGCGCACGATCGCGACGAGACGGTGGGCGGCGAGGGACGCTCGCAGATCCATCTACTGGGCTCCAATTCCGGGTGTCTCAGGTGCAGTTGCAGACAGCGGCGAGGGTCAGACGCCAGTGCGCCTCACCGGACGACGGGACGCGCGCCGCGTCGTCGGGACCGGCCTCGGCGAGGTCGAAGACACGGCCGAGCATCGGCTCGACGCCCGTGCTGCGATAGGGACCATCGGCCGGAAACCCGCCGAGGTTGCGCCACAGAGCGATCGACACCGGCTGCCCTTCGGCCTCCAGGACGAACGCCAGCCGGTCCTCATCGTCGTGGACGCAGGCGCGGGAGGCGTCGACGACGGCGCCGACCGCGGTGCCGTCGTCCGGCCCGAACCGGTCGAGACGTACGTCCCCGGTCGCGGGCCAACCGCCTTCCACCCAGGGGCCGTCGGCCGAGGGATAGAGCCGGGTGCTCGCCCCCTCCGGCATGTGCAGGGTGGCCCGCGGGGACAGGTCGAGGAGCGCGTGCGCGGCCCAGACGAAGCGGAAGCCCGGGTCGGCCGACAGGACGTAGTCGACCACCGGTCCCGCGCCGATCGTCCGGGTCAGCGAGAACCGCTCGCACTCGACGCGCTCGGTGTCTGTCCCGTCCCGGGTCCAGACCCGGGCCCACGCGTCCCCATGATCCGGCACGCCCCGAACCGTAGGCACGCACTCCTCAAGGCCGCCCGCGTCCACGAAGTGGTCCCCCGGGGACACGTCCTCGCGCCCGACGCCGTCCCGCCGCCACAGCCACTCCCGCTCCCCCGCACGCAGCGAGGTCCAACGCCCGCCGTGGGCAGGGTCGGTGACGATCCGCAAGGTCGAGGAGTCCATGGTCACCACTCCGCGAACGACCCGTCGGCGTGCCGCCACACCGGATTGCGCCACGCGTGTCCCGTACGGTCGGCCGCCCGCACCGCGTCCTCGTCGACGCTTATGCCGAGGCCGGGCGCGTCGTTGCGGGGCGCGTGACCGTCGATGAAGCGGAACGGCTCGGGGTCGACCAGGTAGGAGAGGAGGTCGGCGTCCTTGTTGTAGTGGATGCCCCGACTCTGTTCCTGGATGAGGAAGTTGGGCGTGGCGAAGGCGATCTGGAGGCTGGCCGCGAGCGCGATCGGGCCGAGGGGGCAGTGCGGGGCGAGCTGGGCGCCGTAGGTCTCGGCGAGCGAGGCGATGCGGTGCACCTCGGAGATGCCGCCGGCGTGGGAGAGGTCCGGCTGGGCGACGGCGACTCCGGCGGCGAGGACGGGGAGGAACTCGGCGCGTCCGTAGAGTCGTTCACCGGTGGCGAGCGGCACAGACGTCGAAGAGACGAGCCCCGGCAGCAGGTGGCTCTGCTCGGGGACGACCGGCTCCTCGACGAACAGCGGGTGCAGCGGCGCCAGTTCGGCCAGGACCCGACGCGAACTCGCCGCGCTGAAGCGGCCGTGGAAGTCGACGGCGACGTCCCGGTCGGGGCCCAGGGCCTCGCGGGCGGCGGCGACGCGGGCGACGACGGCCGCGGTCTCGGCGGCGGTGGCGAGCGGCGAGGTGGCGCCGGCGCCGTTCATCTTGACGGCGGTGAAGCCGGCCTCGACCTGTTCGGCGATCTGGTCGGTGAGTTCGGCGGGTTCGTCGCCGCCGACCCAGGCGTAGACCCGGACCCGGTCGCGCACGGGGCCGCCGAGCAGGGCGTGCACGGGGGCGCCGTACGTCTTCCCGGCGATGTCCCACAGTGCCTGGTCGATGCCCGCGACGGCGCTGGAGAGGACCGGGCCGCCGCGGTAGAAGCCGCCCTTGGTGAGCACCTGCCAGTGGTCCTGGATGCGCAGCGGGTCCTGGCCGACGAGGTACTCGGACAGGACCTCGACGGCGGCCCGGACGACCTCCGCGCGGCCCTCGACGACGGGTTCGCCCCAGCCGACCACGCCGTCGTCGGTCTCCACGCGGCAGAACAGCCAGCGCGGCGGGACCAGGAAGGTTTCGATACGGGTGATCTTCACTTGGCTCGGGAGCCTTCCGTGTCGTCGTCTGCGGTGCCGACCCGGTCGAGGTCGCGGCCGGCCTGGTCGAGCAGGGCCCGCATGGCGGCCTCGGCGCGGAGCGGGTCCCGGTCGCGCACGGCGTCCAGGACCGCGCGGTGGGCGGGCACGGGGTCCTCGCTGTGCGGGGCGCTGTGCACGATGTGGTCGCGGTGGGCGAGGCCGGACTCGATGACCATCTCCATGCGTTCGAGGAGTTCGTTGTGGGTGGCGTTGAGCAGGGCGCGGTGGAAGGCGAGGTCGGCGTCGACGGCGTGCGAGGCGCCCGCGTCCTGCTCCGCCATCGCGTCCAGGGCGCCCTCCAGCGCGGCCAGGTCCTCATCGGTGCGCCGGGCGGCGGCGAGGCGGACGGCGGCCGGTTCGATGATGGCGCGCACCTCGGCCAGGTTGCGCAGCAGCGCCCGGTCGGCGTCCGTGGTGTGGTCCCCCTCGAACTGCCAGCGCAGCACGTCGGCGTCGAGGAGGTTCCAGTCGGCGCGGGCGCGTACGAAGGTGCCGCGCTTCTGCCGGGCGTCGACCATCCCCTTGGCGGCGAGCACCTTGAGCGATTCGCGCAGGGCGGTGAGGCTCACGTCCAGCTCGCTCTGGAGTGCCACCAGGTCGAGTGTGGCCCCCTCGGGGATCTCACCGCCCAGGATGCGGCGCGCGAGGGCCTCCACGGTCTGACCGTGCACGCCGCGGCGGGCGTAGGAGCTCATGTCGTACTGCCTTTCTCGTTCGTCCGGTGCGACCGGATCGAGGGGTGCGCGGTCATGCGGATGCCTTCACTACGCTCCAGCCGCCGTCCACGACCAGGCTCGTCCCGGTGATGTACGAGGCCTCGTCGGCGGCGAGGAAGGCGATGGCCGCGGCCACCTCCTCCGGGGTGCCGAACCGCCGGGCGGCCGTCTCGGCGACGCTCTGTTCGCGTTCGTCCTCGGGTACCCGGTCCCAGGCCCCGGTGAGGATCGGGCCGGGCACCACGGCGTTGACGCGCACCTCGGGCCCGTATTCGACGGCCAGTTGACCGCACAGGGACAGCAGAGCCCCCTTGGCGGCGGCGTACGCGGGGTGTCCGGGGATCCCGCGGTGGGCGTGGACGGACGAGGTGAGCACCACCGCTCCGGCGCGTTCGCGCAGGTCGGGCAGGACGGCCCGGAAACCGAGGAAGCTGCCGGTCAGGTTGACGTCGAGCTGCCGTTGCCAGGACGGCAGGGTCATCTCGTGGGCGGGCGTGACGTCGACGGTGAAGGCGTTGCTGACGAGGACGTCGACCGGCCCGAAGGCGTGCGCCGCGGCGACGACCCGCGCCCAGTCCTCCTCGACCGCGACATCGGCGGTCACGAACCGGGCCCGCCCGCCGTCCTTGCCGATCCGCTCCGCCACCCCCTCGCCCCGCTCCTCGGCGACATCGGTGAGCACCACGGCCGCTCCCTCCTCGGCGAGGCGTACGGCCGTGGCGGCTCCGATGCCGGAGGCCGCGCCGGTGACCACGGCCGTGCGGCCGGTGAAACGGGCGCCGGGCCGGCGTTCGGGCTGGTCCATCGAGGTTCGACTCCTTCGCGACCTTCGGGTCCTTCGCGGTTTTCACGAGTAAGGGCTTGCTGGAAACATAAGGGGCTCACTCGCGCATCAGCACGACCAGGTCGGCGTCATGATCGCCGCTCCAGGCGAACGGCAGCCCGTGATGCAGCAGATGCGCTCCGCTGTACGCCGTCCCCGTCGCCGTGTCCCGGTAGCGCGCGGCGGTGTCCAGCCCCCGCAGCCGGAGCCGGCTCGCCCGCCCCGGCACGAGCGGCGCGCCATCGAGCCGCCCGGTACTCAGCGCGGCGACGACCGTACGCTCACCGAGGTCGTACTGCACCCCGCAACTCGGCTCCTCCGGCGTCCCGAGAAGCCGTGCCTCGCCGTGGTGGATGACATCCCGTACGTCCTTGTAGCGAGCGATCCACCCGGCGGCCTCGGCCCGCTGCTCCGGTGTCCATTCCCGCAGGTCGGCGCCGATGCCCAGCACCCCGCACATGGCGTTGACGAAGCGGAAGGCGAGGCTGCGCGGGCGCGGATCGAAGACACCGGGCGCGTCGGTGACCCAGGAACTCATCACGTGCGGGGCGTGCGCGTGCAGGAAGCCGTACTGGATGGCGAGCCGGTCCAGCGGGGCGGTGTTGTCGCTGGGCCACACCACGTCGGTGCGCGCGATGGTCGCGTGCTCGATCCGCCCGCCACCACCCGCGCAGCCCTCGACGATCACGTCGGGGTGGGCGGACCGCAGGTGATCGAGGACACGCAGGTATCCGGCGACATGCTCGGCATCGAGGTCGACGCGCCCTGCACCGGGGCGCCCGCGCTCGGTGGGCGGCCGGTTCATGTCCCACTTGAGGTAGCTGATGTCGTACGCGCCGAGCAGCCGGTCGAGCGTCCCGATCACGAAGTCCTGGACGTCGGGACGGCCGAGGTCGAGGAGGAGTTGGTTGCGGACGAGCCGACGCGGGCGGCCCTCGATCCGGTAGACCCACTCGGGGTGTTCGGCGTACAGCCGGCTCTTGGGGCTGACGGCCTCGGGCTCGACCCAGAGGCCGAAGTCGAGGCCCAACGCCCTTACGTCCGCCACGAATTGGTCGAAGCCCTGCGGGAACGCGGCCGGGTCCGGCCACCAGTCACCCAGTCCCCCGGTGTCGTCGTGCCGTCCGGTGAACCAGCCGTCGTCCACGACGAACAGCTCGGCGCCGATGTCGGCGGCCGTCTTCGCCAGCTCCAGTTGACCGGCCGCCTCGACGTCGAAGCCGGTGGCCTCCCAGGAGTTGTAGAGGACCTTGCGCGGGCGGTGCAGACGCTCGCCGGTGAGCCGGCGTTCGTAGCGGTGCCAGACGCGGGAGAGCCCGTCGAGGCCCTCCGGGCTGAAAGCGCAGGCCAGTTGGGGCGTGGCGAGGGTCTCCCCAGGTGCGAGCAGGGCCACCCCCTCGTGCGGCACCCGGCCTGCCCGCACTCGTACCGAGCCGCCGGGCGCGGCCTCCGCTGTGATGTGCCAGTTCCCGGGCCACGCGAGGGCGATCCCGTACGCGGCCGGCGAGTCGCCGTCCTGCACCGCGAGCCAGGGCGCGTACGCGTGCCCCGGCAGGCTCTGGAGGCTGCCGATGCTGAACGTGCCTCGCGGCAGGTCGAGTTGGGTGCGCTGGAACTCCTGCGACCACTGACCCGTGAGGTACGTCAGCCGGGCGACGCCGGAGATGGGGACGGTCACCGCCGCCGAGTCGAGGCGCTCCAGGCGGAGTTCCTCCGTGGCGGTGAACTCGGTCCAGCGCAGGACCACGTCCGTGTCCGGCACGGTCTCGTAGCAGAGGACGGTCCCCAGCCCCAACTGCGTGTCATGGAACGCGAGTCGCAGTGAGCCCTCGCTCTCCTCCGCCCCCGCGAACTCCCACCACACGCCCCGGTCGTCGCCGTCCGGACGCGAGGCGACCAGCTCCGATCCGGTGAACGGCCGCAGCCCGTACGGCAGATACTCGGCCGGTGCCGCGTCGGCGGGCGTGATGAAGTGCGTACGCCGGGACCAGTCCAGGGCGGACGGGCCGTCCTCGACGCCGAGCGGTCCCCATGCGTCGAGTTCGGCCCAGGGGCCGTCCGGGGACAGGCGCACGGTGTAGCTGGTGTTCTCCGTGCGCAAGGTCCAGCGCTGGTACGTCACTTGACCGCCCCCAGGTTGAGTCCGGCGACGAAGTGCCGCTGGAAGCGCAGGAACACGGCGACCGTGGGCGCGGCGGCGATGACGGAACCGGCCGCGATGACGTTCCACATCGACACGTACTGACCCTGAAGGCCGATGAGTGCGGCGGTGATCGGCATCTTGGTGTCGCTGCGCAGGACGGTGATCGCCCAGAGCAGGTCGTTGAAGATCCAGGTGAAGGACAGGGCGCTGAGTGCGGCCAGGGCGGGCCTGGTCAGCGGGAGGATGATCCGCCAGAAGATCTGCCAGGGTCCGGCGCCGTCGACGACGGCCGCCTGCTGGATCTCCACCGGGATCGACCGCATGAACCCGTGCAGCACGAAGACGTAGAAGCCGACGCCGAAGCCGATCTGCACGCCGATGAGCGCGGGCAGGGTGTCGTAGATGCCCATCACTTCGCTGAGCTTGGACACCGGGATGAGCAGGATCTGCGGGGGGAGCAGGTTGCCGCCGAGCATGAGGAGCAACAGCGAGCGCCGGAAGGGGACTTCGTAGCGGCTGAGGGCGAACGCGGCCATCGCGGCGAGGGCCAGCGTGACCAGGACGCAGGGGATCGTGACGACCAGGCTGTTGATGAGGGCGCGCTGCTGGCCGCCGTCGACCCAGGCCTGGCTGAAGTTGCCGAAGGTGAAGGAGTGCGGCCAACTGCCCAGGCCATGGGCGGCGATGTCGTCGAAGGAGCGCAGGCTGGTCACCACGACCAGGGCGATGGGCAGCAGCCACAGGATCGCCAGCGCGCCGGCGCCGAGGTGGAATCCGGCGGTCGCGGCCCGCCTGCGGCGCAGGGCGGTGGAGTTGGCGGACATCAGTCGGCCTCCCTGAACGCGCGGACGAGGTAGGAGCAGATCACGCCGAAGGCCAGCACGAAGATGACGACGGCGAGCGCGGAGCCGTAGCCCAGGCGCAGGGACTGGAAGGCGGTCGAGTACATGTAGGTGCTCAGCAGCTCGGACGAGTGGTAGGGGCCGCCGCGGGTCAGCGACCACACGACGTCGAAGGAGCGCAGCGAGTCGATGACGATGACCGACAGAACGACCGCGTTGACACTGCGCAGTTGGGGCAGGGTGACGTGCCGGAAGCGTTGCCAGGCGGTCGCGCCGTCGACCTTCGCGGCCTCGTACAGGGCGGGGTCGATGCCCTTGAGGCCGGCCAGGTAGAGGACCATGACGTAGCCGATCTGGCGCCACAGCGCGGGCACGATCACCGCGTACAGGGCGGTGTCCTGGTCCGCGAGCCAGGCGTGCCGCAGGCTGCCGAGGCCGACGGACTGCAGGAGTTGGTTCAGGACGCCGTCGGGCTGGTAGATCGCCTGCCAGACCAGGGCGGTGGCGACCAGCGAGAAGACGACCGGCAGGAAGAGGGCCGCGCGGTAGAACCCGACGCCGCGCCGCTCCTGTTGGAGCAGCAGGGCGGCGGCGAGGCCGAGCAGGGCGGACAGACCGCCGAAGAGGACGAGCCACAGGACGGTGTGGCCGGTGGCGCTGCGGAAGACCTCGTCGTGGGCCATCTCCCGGAAGTTGTCCAGGCCGACGAAGCGCGGTGCGGAGACGCCGTCCCAGTCGGTGAGGGCGAGGTAGAAGCCCTGGAGCGCGGGCCAGAACACCCACACCGCTTCGGCGAGGAGCGGGACCAGGACGAAGGCGAGCACCAGCGGGGGTGTGCGCCGGGGCCCCCGGGCCCGCTTGCCCTTGACGGGCGTGCGGGCCGGGGACTTCCGTTCGGGTGCGGTCAGGACAGCCATGTCAGGCGTTCCAGATCTTCTCGGCGTCGCGCTGCCAGTCGGTGAGGATGCTCCCGATCGACTTGGGCTTGGCCAGGAACTTGGTCAACGCGTTGTCGGCGGTGGGCTGGAGGGCGTCGCTGGAGTCCCGGTTGAAGAACTGGGTGATCTCGGCCGCCTCGTCGATGTGCTTGCGGCCCTTGATGACCAGCGGGGTGCCGGCGTCCTTCGCGTCGGGGTTGCAGGGCAGGACGGTGCCGGAGGAGCCCTTGATGTAGATCTCCTGGGCCTCGGCGGTGGCGAGGTACTTCATCAGGTCGGTGACCTGGTCCTTGCGGCCGGTGCGGGCGCTGGCGAAGTAGCCGTCGACGGGCGCCTCTTCGGCGAGCGGGATCTTGGAGTCGATGACGGGGAAGCGGAAGAAGTCGATGTCGTCCAGGGCGTCCTTGGGTGCCGCGTCGGCGAAGAAGGTGCCGATGAGCATCATGCCGCTGCGGCCGTTGAGCAGCGAGGTCGTCGCGTCCTGGAAGGCCACGGCGGTGCCGTTCGGGTCGAAGAACGGCAGCACCTCCTGCCAGCGGTCGAAGACCTTGCGTACCTCGGGGTCGTCGAACCGGTGCTTCCCGGCGAGGAGTTCACGGTGGTACTGGGCGCCGTTGATCCGGATGTCCAGGTAGTCGAACCAGGCGGACGCGACCCAGGGGGTGTTGCCGCCCGCGCCGAGCCCGATCGGGTTGACGCCCTTGCTCTTGAGCTTGTCGCACAGGTCGAGGAAGTCGTCCCAGCTCTTGGGCTCGCTCACGCCCCACTTGGCGAAGTTGGACTTCCGGTAGAACATGCCCCACCAGTAGTAGGTGTTGGGCACGAAGACCTTCTTGCCGGAGCTCGCGGTGCAGAGCGTGTTCAGCGCCTTGCTGTACTTCTTGAGATCGGGCGAGGAGCTCCACACCTCGTCGAGGTCGAGCAGCAGGTTCTTCTTGGCGTAGGCGTCCGCCACCGAGCCGGGGTACCAGGTGTAGACGTCCGGCGGGTTGGCCGAGGTGAGGTACGTCGGCAGCTGGGTGCGGAAGGTCTCCGCGGCGACCGTGTTGAGGCTCGCCTTGCCGGAGCCCTGCTTGGCGTAGGCGGCGACGACGTCCTCCATCGCGGCCTTGGCCTGCGGGGCGGACACGTTGGACTGGAGGGTCACCGCGCCCTTCGAGGAGCTCTTGCCGGTGGAGGTGGAGGTGACGCAGCCGCTGAGCAGTGCCGCGGTGCCGGCGGCACCGAGTCCGCCGAGGAAGAGGCGTCGGCTGGGCAGTTGGTTGACCATGATTGATTCCTAATTTATTTGAATTCGGTCCGGTGCAGATAGCCGTCCACTCCGCGGAACACTGCGTCGACGGAGCCGTCGGGCCCCGCGACCACACCCAGCGCCCCGTCGAAGGCGGCGCTCGGGAACTCCTGTCGCTTGCTCCAGCCCTGCCAGGCACCGTCGGCGTACCGCTGCTGCCAGAGCGTGTAGTCCGCGGCCCGCGCGTACAGCACGACCGCGTCCCCGACGGCGACCAGCGTCGGACTGCCGCTGACCGTCCCGCCGAGCGAGGTCCACGCCGACCACTGCCCCGAGGTGTCGCGCGACCGCGTCCAGATGTCGTCCGCGGCGGTGCGTACGGCGACATGGACGCGCCCCTGCGCGTCGACGACGGCGGACGGACGCCCGTACGTCGGACGGTCGTCGGGCGCCCCGAGCGTCGACCACCCGGTCGCGGGACCGCGCTGCGTGATCAGGCCGTCCGCGCCGCGTGCGACGAGCGTCCAGTGCGCGGGGTCGGTAAAAGCGACGGAGGGCGCGTCGGTCAGCCGACCGCCGAGGCCCTGCCAGGCGCTCCAGCGCCCCTGGTCGAAGACCCGCCGGTAGGCCCGGGAGTCGGCGCCCCGCACGAAGACGTCGATGCGGCCGCCCGCGGAGGCGTACGCGGCGGGCTGACCCAGGATCCTGCCCTGCGCGGGGCCACCGAGGTCACGGGTGCGGCCGTCGTCCGTGCGCTGGACGAGGGAGCCGTGCGGCCCACGGGAGAAGGTGGTCAGTCCGGAGCCGTCACGCACGGCGGCCGGGCTGGCCGTGGTCTTCTCGCCCAGGTCGGTGCCGGGCAGGGCGTCGGCGCCGGTCAGCTTGAGGAACGCGGTGCCGTGGGCAGGGACTTCGACGGTGTACGAGCCCGTGTGCGTGCCCTTGTCCGTCCGTGCCCGCAAGTCCCTTACCTGGACCGGCCCGCCGAGCCCGGCGTCCGCGAACTGCACGGTCCGCTGGGCGGGTTGGTCGGACCGGTTGAGCAGCACGACCGCACGCCGGCCGCGCCCGTCCAGCACCTTGCTGTACACGTCCCCGACGGAGTCCGAGGCCACGCGCACGCCCTGGATGGCGAGGGGATCCTGGTCGACGGCGATGATCTCCGGGTTGCGGAGGGTCTTCAGCATCGCGTCGGACAGGGTGCGCGGGTCAGAGCCGAGGACGAGCGGTGAGCCCATCTCGGCCCACATGACGAACTGGCTGGTGGACTCCTCCTGCGTCAGCTCGTACGACCCGTCGGTCATCTTGCGCATGGGGATCAGGTAGTCCGGGTCGTTGTAGTGACCGGGTCCCTGCGCCTCGGGGTGCCAGGCGTTGGCGTCCATGTTGCGCAGCACGTTGGGCCACTGGCCGGGGCTCGCGGTGCCCCAGGCGATGTCGGTGCCGGTGCGCCAGGAGTCGGCGGCGGTCGGGGCGTAGACGTACGTGTTGTGCGCGTCCTGCTCGGGGGTGTGCGGCAGGCCCCAGTCGTCGGTGAGCGGGTTGCAGAGGTTGAGCAGCATCTTGCGGCCGGACTTGGCGACCGCGTCGCTGAACTCCTTGAAGGCCGGGCCCGGATCGAGCTTGGCGCCGATCCCGCACAGGAAGTCGACCTTGATCGCGTCGACCTTCCAGCCGGCGAACTGCCGCGCGTCCTGGTCGTAGTACCCGCGACTGCCGAGCCCGCAGCTCTTGCCGCCGTCGTAGGTGCCGGCGTCGGTGTAGATGCCCGCACGCAGTCCGCGCTGGTGCAGGTAGGAGACGAGCGCGGGGATCCCGGAGGGGAAGCGGTCCGGGTTGGCCACCAACCGCCCTTGTGCGTCACGGGGGTTGTCGGCCTGCCAGCCGCCGTCCAGCCACACGATGTCGTAGCCGCTGTCCCGCAGACCACTGCTGACCAGCTTGTCGGCGACCGAGCGCACCTCCTTCTCGGTGGGCGCGCCGAGCCCGTAGTAGGTGTTCCAGCCCATGTAGGGCGTCGGAGCGAGACCGCTGTCGTAGTACGCGGGAGCGCCCTGGTCCACAGCGCCCCGGTCCACGGCGCCCTGATCCACTGCGCCCTGCCCCTTGGGCGCCTGCGCCGACGCCTCGGGGGTCTGCGCCATCGCCGCGGGAGCCGCGGTCACGGCGAGCACCGTCGCGATCGCGGCGGCCGTGCCGGCTCGGCGCCCGAGTCTGTGGCCTGCGGCCTTGCGGCCTTGCGGGTGTGAGGTCACGTGCCTCTCCGGGTGATTGGGAAGCGGACGGCGTGATACGTGGCCGCCCCCATGACGGCGGCCTCGACGTCACGGCGACGACTGTGGCGTGCGGCCGAAACCTTGTCAATATTAATTACTAATTTATTCTGAGAGGCCTCTGACGCCTGCCGGAAACCTTGACAGCCCAATCCCGCGGGTGCAGTGTTTGGCAACGTTGTCAGAGCCGCACTGGCAACGTTGTCAGCAGGCTGCCTCCGAGCTCGCCCGCGCCCTGAACTTCCCTGATCGGAGCCGTATTTCATGTCGGATCAGTTGTCCAGACCCTCGCGCCGCACCCTCCTCTCCACCGGCTCCGCCCTGCTGGCCGGCTTCGGCCTCGGCATGACCTCGACCACCGACGCCTTCGCGACCGGATCCGGACAGGCGAGCCGGCCGGTGACGCCGGGCGAGCTGGCCGGATATCGGCCCGTCACCGTCTCCTCGACCGACTACGCGCCCACACCCGCGGAGTTCGTGGTCGACAAGGTGACGTCCACCGGCGTGCGCGGCACGGGATGGCGTGCGGCGGCCGGTGATCCGCAGTGGATCTCGGTCGACCTCCAGGCGCTGTGCGAGGTCGACTCGGTCCACCTCACCTTCGAGGCGACCTCGGACGACCCGGCGTTCACCGAATCGACCAGCGGCAGCCCGCGCAACGACACGACCGGCCAGGAGATCCTCTCCAGCTGCGCGGTCGACTACGTCGTCGAGACCTCGCGGGACAACAAGGCCTGGACGACGGTGTACAGCACCACCTCCGGCAAGGGCGGGGTCGTGGAGATCGCCCTGGCCAAGCCGGTCAGCGCCCGCTGGGTCCGCATGACGGTGCGCAAGCGCTCCAACACCAACCCGCTCGGCCTCAACGGCTTCCAGGTGTACGGCACCTGCCGCACCGCCCGCCCCGAGGCCACGGGCTGGACCGACTGGGGCACCAACCACCGCACTCCCCCGGCCCTCAAGGTCGCCGCGGACGGCACCGTCCCGCTGGAGTCCGGCTGGGACCTGACGATGGACGACTGGGCCGAGGGGGACGGCGCCGCGCTCTCCAAGTCCTCGGCGGACACGAGCCGTTGGCTGCCGGCGACGGTCCCCGGCACGGTCACGACCTCGCTCGTCGACCAGGGCCATCTGCCCGACCCGGTGGCCGGATTCAACAACCTCCATGTCCCGGAGGCCCTTTCACGCCACTCCTGGTGGTACCGACGCGAGTTCCACCTCCCCAAGGGCCTGCGCACCGGCGCCGGACGCCACATCTGGCTGGAGTTCGACGGGGTCAACCACAAGGCGGACGTCTGGCTCAACGGCAGCTCCGTCGGCGAGGTCGCCTTCACCTTCGCCCGCGCCGCCTTCGACGTCACCAAGCTCCTGGCCACCGGCGGCGACGCCGCGCAGGCCCTCGCCGTGCGGATCACGCCGATGCCGTTCCCGGGCAGCCCGGGCGACAAGGGCCCCGCCGGTCTCGCGTTCGTCGACGCCGGCGCGAACATGATGAACCGCAACTCCCCGACGTATCTGGCCTCTTCGGGCTGGGACTGGATGCCCGCGGTCCGCGACCGGGCGGCCGGCATCTGGAACCACGTCCGGCTGCGCTCCACCGGCGCCGCGGTCATCGGCGACCCGCGCGTGGACACCCGCCTGCCCGACCTCCCGGACACGGGCACCGCCGAACTGACGATCACCGTGCCGGTGAAGAACGCGGACACCGCCGACCGGAAGGTCACCGTCTCCGCGGCCTTCAAGGGTGTACGCCTCGCCAAGACGGTCACGATCGCCGGCGGCGAGACGACCGACGTGGTCTTCGCCCCCGCCGACAACCCCCAA